>CAMOUF010000233.1 GCA_946626395.1 uncultured Clostridia bacterium | reverse complement strand
GTGGGCGGGGGGGGGGGCGGGGTGTCTCCCCGATCCGGCTGGTGGGCTCGTGGACCCCCTCAATGCGGTACGGGCGGGGGCGCTGGCCGTACCGTCCCGCCAGCCGCTCCAGCACGGTCAGGGCAAATTCCACTTCCTCCGGGTATTGGCGCCATTTGCACACGCCGGTGATGCCGCCGTTGTCGTAGCCGTTCTGGCTGTGGGGCACGGTGTGCAGGTCGAGAAGCACCTTCAGGCCATACTTTTCCGCCCAATCCATGGCCTTGTCCACATATTCGATGGCCCCCACCAGCGGCGGCCGGTCGCCGAACACGCCATAGGTCACCGGGAGGCGGACTGTGTCCAGTCCGCTCTCCTTGATGAATTGAAAATCCTGTTCAGTCACATAGGTATCCCGGTGCTGCTTGAGCCCGGCGGCAAACTGATCGGCGGGCAGCTTCCGGGCCAGCCAGGTTTCATCCTCCGTCCCCGTACCCTCAAACAGCTCCGGCGACATCCATTTTTCCAGCACCAGCCAGTTGCCCAGGTTCGTTCCGTGAATCTGTTTCATGGCGTCCTCCTGTTACTTCGCAAAGGTATTTGCGGGAATGGTGAAATCGCCGGTGAGCTGATCGCTGACAGCGGAAACATAGTGCAGCTTCAAGGGATCGCCCTCGGCTTTCACTTCCGCGCCGTTGGCATTGATGACTTTCAGCGTGCCATTTTCAAAGGTGTACGTGCCCGCGTCCTCGATGTTGTAGGCAGCGAACTTGAACACGAAGGTGCCGTCGGGATTGAAGGTGATTTCTGTCCCGCCGTCATCGCTGGGAATGGTAACGTGCTCGGCGGCGGGTGCTTCTTCCGCATTGGGTTCAGCAGTACTGAAGGCCAGCGCATCAGCAGGGATGGTGAAATCACCGGTCAATTGGTCGCTGACAGCGGAAACATAGTGCAGCTTCAAGGGATCTCCCTCGGCGGTCATTTCAGTACCAGCAGCGTTGACGACCTTTAACGCGCCGTTATCATAGGTATAAGTACCCGCGTCCTCGATGTTGTAGGCGGCGAACTTGAACACATAGGTTCCGTCGGGATTGAACACCATTTCGGTGCCGCCGTCGTCGCTGGGGATCACAGCAGCTTCCGCAGCAGGGGCCGCTTCTTCCGCGGGCTGTTCTTCCACAGGCGCTTCTTCCTCCGTTTCCTCGGCGGGGTTCAGCCAGGAAACGATGGCTTTCGTATCCTTGTCCAGGGTGAAGATGGTTTCAGGCACGAAGTCCAGCACCTCCGGCACCTGGTCGGAATCGAACACGCCGTCCTCGTCATGGTCGCCGAAGGACATGAAGCCCTTCATCTGGCTGGAATAGGTGTCTGTTTTGATCTCGGCTACCGCGTGAGCAGGCGCGGCAATGGTATAGGTGCCGTCGCTGTTCTCGGTGTAGGTGCCTTCCGCCTTGGTGGTGAATACCAGGCCCAAGCCGGTGTCGTCGCCCACCACCGCGCGCTTGCCGGATTCGATCACGTAGCAATCAGAGAACAGATCATACTTCCCTTCGCCGTCCAGGGTCAGGGTGATGTCCACATACAGGCGGCTTTCCGCCCGGAGCATACCGCCCATATCGTTGCTCAGGAACTGATAATCGGGCAGCTCGTCTGCTTCCACGTTGCCGTTTTGCTGGTTCAGGGAAACGGTGTAGGTGCCGCCCGCGTTGGCGTCCTTCCATTTGACGATGGTGCCGCCCGCCAGGGTCCATTTGGTTTCGGGCACAAAGTCCAGCACGGCAGGCTCAGCGGCGGAATCGTATACGCCGTCGGCGTCGTTGCCGTTCACGTTCATCTGTACGGCGGCTTTCATCTGGCCGGAATAAGTGTCGGTGCCCATTTCAAAGACGGCATGGGTGGGCACGGAGGTGGTGACGGTGCCGTCGTCATTGGTCACATAGGTGCCTTCCGCGTTGGTTTTCAGCACCAGGCCCAGGCCGGTATCGTCGCCCACCACGGTGCGCTTGCCGGACTCGATCACATAGCAGTCGGACAGCAGCTTGTAGGTGCCGTCGGTGGCCAAATCCAGCTTCACATCCACATACAGGCGGCTGTCCGCCCGCACCATGCCGGACAGGTCAGCGCACAGGAATTGATAGGAAGGCATTACGTCCGTATCGGTGTTGTTATTGGCCTGATTGTAGGACACCTGATAGGAAGCCGCGGAGGCAACGGCGCTGCCGTCCGCCGCGTTCTTGCCGCCGAAGGAAATCACATGGGTCAGGGTCAGCACGGGCACAGCCACGCCCACGCACAACACGGCGGCGATGACCGCGGCGGCGGCGCGCCTGCCCGTGCCATACTTCTTTTCGCTGCTCTCAAAGCTGCCCCGGATGTTGTAAATCATGGCGATGAGCAGCAGCGCCACGCCGCCCAGGGAGTAATAGATCGCTTCCTCGCCGCCATGGCCGGAGTCGTAATCCGTCACGATGGTGGTGCCGATGGCTTCCACCCGGTCGCCCACGATGGCGATGGCGCAGTAGGCCAGCAGGGCGGTGACGCCGTAGGTCAGATACTTGGTCCACAGCTTGTCCGGGTACTTTTTACGCAGGATGATATTCACGATTTCCAGGGCAACCGCGCCAGCCAGGCAAATGGTGATCAGGGTGGAATTCATCTGGCCGAAGGTATAGTAATTGGTGGTATAGCTCATCAGGAACGCGCCGATGCCGATGACCGTCAGGATCAGGGCCACCGCGCAGGCAAAAACTTCAAAACTGTTTTTTCTTCCGGTTTTCTTCTGGTTCGCCATGTTACTGCCTCCCTTCCTTGCGGTTCCGGACGGTGAACAAAACGACATAAACGACAAAGCCGACAAAGCAAATGCCCATCAGGATGCGCAGCATCAGCGCCCACCAGACCATCGCGCCGGAAGCGTTGGCGTCCGGGGTAATGCCGTTCATGTGGATACCATTGATGCGCTGATACAGCTTCCGATGGAAGGCGTCACGTAAGCCTTTCTGGATCACGGGGTCCGTGCTGACGGTTTCCACAGTCATGTTCCACACCTTGCCGTTATTGGAGCCGCCCAGCATCATATCGTTGCCCGCCATCAGGTCTTCCCGGGGCAGGAAATATTGGGTGGATTTCACGGAGTCGGTGATCAGATAGCCGTTGAAGCCCCATTCGCCCCGCAGAATGCCCAGCATCAGGTTCTGGTCGGCGGCCACGTGGGTGGGGCCGATGCGGTTGAAGGCGCTCATGATGCCCTTGGCCTGGCCGTCCCGGACCACCAGCTGGAAGCCCCGCAGCTCGTTTTCGCGGGCGGCCTGTTCATTTATGAATACGGCGATGCCGTCCCGGTTGGTTTCCTGATCGTTGAAGGCGAAATGCTTCATCAGGGCGATGATGCCGTATTTGTTCAGGCTCTGGTACAGATAGGAACCGGCGGTGCCCGCCAGGCAGGCGTCCTCGGAATAATAGCCCAGGTTGCGGCCGTTGTAGGGTGTGCGGTGCAGGTTCATGCCGGGGGCGTTCCAATCGGTGTATCCCGTCCACAGGGCGTCGTTGGCCAGCAGGCGGCCTTCTTCCTTTTGCAGCAGCGGGCTGAAGGTGGCGGCCACCACGGGCTCGGCAGGATATACATCGGTATGCCGCCCGTAGGCTTCGTCCTCTTTGCTTACCTCATAGATGCTGCCCGCCGTGCGCTGGCCGATGGTGGCAATGAACCCCAGGGGGGAGTCCGCGCCGTTGTCCTTGGGCAGGGCGATGCTGGGGATTTCGGCGGAGAAGCCCAGGTACTGGTTGATCAAATCCTCCAGGGTCATCTGGTCGATCAGCTGCTCATACCGGGGATCGCTGAAATCCGCGCCGATCAGGTCCACAGCCTTCAAATTGTTCTGTGCGCCGTAGGTGAAGGCAGAGGGGCCGGTATAGCGGGCCAGCTCCGCGTCCTTATCATAGGTGATATTGCGCAGCAGCGCGATCATGCTGTCGGACGCGGTCAGTCCTTCGATGCTCTTGGGGAAGGTGCCCGCCCAATCAGCACGGGACAGATAGGTGACGGTGACGCCGGTATCCCAATTGTTCAGATCGGCGCTGTCCAGGCGGTTCTGGATGAGGGCGCCGCCCGATTCCATCAGGGTCATATCCTCGTTGACATGCACCTGATAAGCCGCCCCGGTGGCGGTCACGTTCAGGGCGGGATAGGCGGCTTTGAGCACCGCGTTCACCGCGTCATGGGCGCCGTTGCCGGTGGCGAACCAATAATCCCCCGCCTCCAGCAGATACGCGCCGGAAACGCCGTCATGGCCCAGGGTGCGGTCATAGCTGTACAGGTCTTTGGCATTGAAGGTCAGAGTGATTTCTTCGCTTTCGCCGGGGTTCAAAAGCACCACGTCATGGAAGGTTTTTTCCTGAGCTTCGCCGGTTTTGCCGTAAGCTGCCAGCTGGATGGCGCTCTTTTCCAGGCCCACGTTTTTGTCATAGTCCGTGTAGGGAAGCGAAACATAGAGCTGCACCGCGTGCTTGGCGGCCCTGTCGCCGGTGTTGGTCACCTTCACGGTAACTGTGGAAGCGGTGTCGCCGGACCAGTCGATGTTGGCGGCGGTAATCTCTTCCGCGAAGGTGGAGCCCTCTACGCCCCAGCCGAAGGAATAGGAAACTTCCTTGTCATAATCCCAGGTGCGGCTGCGGTTCACGGCCTCGCCGCTCAGGGCGGAGGAGGCGTTGCCCTGCTCCAGCACGCAGTCAAAATACCGGGTTTCATAATACTTGTAGCCGGT
>CAMOUF010000232.1 GCA_946626395.1 uncultured Clostridia bacterium | reverse complement strand
GGGGACGGCCCAGACCGTCTTTCCGTTTTCGCCTGCCTTGAGCACCTGGCCGGGGGCTCCGGCCACAGCGGGCTTTTTCAAATAGCCTGCCGCCTCCGCTGCGTTCAGCTTTTCGTCCAGGGCCTGCCGGACGCTTTTTCCCTGTTCGTTGTATTTTACCTGGGCGGCGCTCAGGCCCTTCAGCTTTTCATCCAGGGTGTCTGCCTGCCGGGCCGCTTCCGCCTGGGCGGCGGAAAGCGCTTCCTGGCCGGCGCAGTTTTGCAGCTTGTCCACCCATTCCCGGAAGGTGCCGGTATAGCCGTTTTCCCGGGCCGCGGCGAAAGCGGTCACCGGGCCCAAGGACGCGATGCCCGCTTCATTCCCGCCCAGGTCGATCAATTGCCCGTTGGCCAGGGCGAAGGGGCCTACGGAGCCGTCCTTGTAGGTCAGCATCAGTTCACCGCTGCCGCTGATTTCAAATTTCGCCAGGCCTCCGTGCTCCCCGGCCAGGGCCAGCGCCGCGGCAAGGCGGGCCTGATCCCGGCAGTCCAGGGCTTTTTCCGCCGCTTCCAAAGCCTGCTGAAGGGCGGTGGGATACTTATGCTCCGTCATTTCGCTGATGGGCGGCAGATCGCCCACGTCCAGGTAAAGCAGCTCGCTGTTCCAAAGGAGATGGTCCTGGGCCTGGATTTCCACCCAGGCCCGGATGCGGCCCGGCTGTGCGGTGACGCCTTGGGGCACGCTGACCAGCCCGTCCCGGATCGGCAGAATATCCGGGGTGCCGTCCGGCAGGAGCAGCATCAGATGAGCGGTTTGCTGGTCGCCCAGCTGGGGCAGCAGGAAGCGCAGGGTTTCCGCGCGCTGATCCTCCTCCATGCCGATGGCCTGGCTGCGGGGCTGAGGCATCCGGCCGGAAAATCTGAATGTGATCATTTGTTCTATCCCTCCTTTCATTTTTCTGGACTATAGCAGAGAGAAAGCAGAAAAAAAGAGCCCCCGCCAATGGAACAATCAGTTAGGAGTGAGGAGTTCATAGTTTGCGCTTCGCGCATAAACAATTTTCAACTCCTAACTCCTCATTCCTCACTCCTCACTTGGCGATTTAAAGCCTTCTTGCTGCGACAGACAAAATTGTTTTCACCCGAGCCCGGCCCGGGGCATACCATGGAAAGGGCAGGGGGGATCGGGATGGAGCTATGGGCGGCGGATGGAGAAAAGGGGCTGATGCGGGTGCGGGACGGCCAATGCGTTTGCGTTGGGCCGCCCGGCGCTTCGCTGTGCGCGGCGGGGCGGCGGGTGTTTTGCGCTGGCAAAGACTGCTGCCGCTGCTATGACCGGGAAACCTGCGCCCTGCGCTTTGAAACGGCACTGCCGCCGGGGGTGTGCGCCTTGGCGGAAATGGAAGGGCGGCTGTTTGCCCTGTCCGCCGAGGCGGACAGCATGACTGCTTTCAGCGCCGAAACCGGGGAAATCCTGTGCTGCGCTCCGGCGGGGATGTATCCCCGGGATATGTGCCTGCACCCGCGCTTTGGATGGGTGCTGGCGGCAGGCGGCGCGGCGGGGGAGATGCTGCTGCTGAACCGGGAGCTGCGCCTGCTGCGGGCGTACCGCCTGCCCGGCGCGGTGTGCGGCGCGTGTTTTTCCCTGGGCGGCATGGCGGCCCTGTGCGCTGTGGAGCGGGGGGCGGGGCTGGAGGCGAGGCTGTGCTCGGTTTCCCTGCGGGGCACGGTGGAGGAGGCTTTGGCTTTGCCCATGACGCCCTGCTGCCTGTGTCCCCTGCCCCGGGGCGGCTGCGCCGTGGGGTGCTGCGGCGGGGTGACGCTTTTTCGGGCAAACAAAAAAGCCGCCCTTCGGCAGCCTTTTTCGTGCCCTGTCCGGCTGAGAGCCGATGGGGGCCGATTCTGGATTTGCGATATCGGAGAAGGAAGCGTGCGCCTGTCTTCGGGAAAGGCCCTGTACCGGGGCGGCAGCCCCCAGGACGCTTTGCTTTTTCCCTGATGGCAGTTTTGTCAGTAGAGACGGGGCTTGCGCTGACGGGCGTACATCAATTCGGTCTTGTATCCGCTGCGGATGATGAACTGATAGGCGTCGTCCTTTTGCCCGGTGGGGCGCATCACCTTGTATTTCTTCAGGCGATAGCAGGAGCTTTCCTGCAGCACCGGCAGATCCTCCGCGATCACCTGCGCCAGGGCCCAGGTGCGCCGGGGGTTCAGCGGCCTGTGGCCGTATTCCGAAAGAACATAGGAGCCGATTTCCCCAGGCGGGCAGCCAGAGAAAAAAACCACCCTGGTCCGCTCGATCTGCACCCGGTCGATTTCATGCTTGCGCGCTTCCACCACCAATGGATATACTTCATAATACAGCATGCTGTGACGCATGCGTTCTTTATCCATTTCCTCATGCTGACGGCGGCTGCGGTCATACCATAATAACAGCAGCATGCCCAACGCGGCCGCGCATAAAAACAGCGTCCACCCGCTCATCCGCATGATCTCCTTTCACCAAGTTCAGGATTATTGTATCATCGGGGGCAGGCAAATGCAACACGATATCAGGATTGTTGGCAATTTGTAATAGTTTCGAGAATTATGTTTCATTCGCGCAACAGCCCGAGGGGAAAATCATGACGGAAATATGAATGCGTGGAAGATGCAAGTTCCAAGTTCAAAGCCAAATGGTCTTTTCTCATGGGCGCTGGCTGCGCAGGGCATCATCCGCTTAGAACCTGGAACCGACAGCATGGAACGCCCGTTCGGTCCGGGCGATCATTCAGCGGCAGAGGGGATCACAAAGGAAAATTCGCTGCCCTTTCCCAAGGCGCTTTTCAGCTGGATGCTTACATTCATTTTCTGCAATATTTCCTTGGCGATGGACAGGCCCAGGCCGCTGCCCTTGCCGCTGTGGCTGCGCTCGGCCTGGTGGAAGCG
>CAMOUF010000231.1 GCA_946626395.1 uncultured Clostridia bacterium | reverse complement strand
TCCACGCCGTGGGTCATGTATTCCTGAATATCAAACGCTTTTTCGCTCATATGCTTTTCCTTACGCTTTGTTGAATTTCCCCTTGGGCTGCTTGCAGCGGGGGCAGCGCCAATCCTCAGGCAGGTCTTCAAAAGCCGCCCCGTCGTGTTCTGCGGGATCGTATACATAGCCGCAGATCGAGCAGACGTATTTGCCGCTGGCTTCCTGCTGACTGAAATCGTAGGTTTCAAAGATGGTTTCCACCGGATGCTTAAGGTCCATGACCCTTTTGGCTTCCAGGTTTTCGTAGCCCTGGGGCGTATGGGTGCCGCAATAGACGGTGGGATGGCTGCTGATAAACTCCCGCACCCGATCCAGGGTTTTCCGAGCGGCGGGCAGATCGTCAAACACCACGGAGAGCTTATTGGCATACAGCGCTTCATCCACGTAGGTGATGTCGCCGTGGAGCATATAGAACAGGCCGTCCGATTCCACGATCACAATGGAGTTGCCGTTGGTGTGGCCCTTGGCCCGGATCATGAAAATCCCTTCGCCGATTTTCTTGCTTTCGGGGAAGTTATAGTAAGCGCCGTCGGTGTATTTCACGGGCACCAGATTGGGAACACCCTGCAATTCGGCGGCGGAAAGTTCTTCCTCGCCCACATAGATTTTCGCGTTGGGGAAGGACTTGATTTCCCCGGAATGGTCGCTGTGCTTGTGGGTGAGCAGGATTTCGGTCACCTGCTCCGGCTTGTAACCCAGGGCGGCAAAGGCCTCCATATAGCTGCAAATGTCCTTGCCGGTATAGGCCGCGCTGGTTTCGTCGGGCTTTTCCTCCGGGGTGCCGGCAGGCAGGCCGGTATCCACCAGGATCACTTCTTTTCCGGTGTCGATCAGATAGTTTTGCAGGCTGCCCCGGTAGCGGATGTTGGGATCGAATTTGTCTGCGCCCTCTTCGCCGCCGAAGGCAAAGGGCTGGCCGTAGAAACCGTCTTTCCTGAATTTGACCGCTAAAATCTTCATGTTCTTTTCCTCCTCCTGATTATGCTTTCTTTTCTATCATGCCTCTCAGGGCTTTTTTCAGTAAGGTCCGCAGCTGCATAAGCTCCGCATCCTCCAACGGGATGCAGTTTTCCATGGCGCAGGGAACCGCTGCCGCCGCTTTTTTCAGCTTCCGCCCTTCGTCCGTCAAAGAAAGAAACAGCGTTCGTTCGTTGTCGGCGGGGCGGGTGCGGGCAATCAGCCCCTGCTTTTCCAGGCGCTTGAGCAGCGGGGCCAGGGTGCCGGAATCCAGATGGATGATTTTCCCCACTTCCCCCTCCGTCATGCCGCCGTGCTCCCACAGAATCATCATCACGATATATTGGGTATAGGTCAGGCCCAGGGGCTCCAAGGGCCCTCTGTACCGGCGCACCACTTCCTTGGCGCAGGCGTACAGCGGGAAGCAAAGCTGGTTTTCCAGCAGCAGCGGGTCATATGTTCTCTCAGCCGCCACGGTTTCAGCTTCTCCTGTTCTCTTTCTTTACCCACACGTGCCACTTGGGCGCTTTGGGCATGGGCTTGTGCTGGATCAGCGCCGCGATGACCCGGCGATGGGTGAAGCAGCAGCACAGCGCGAGTACGGCCACGATGATACCATTGATGGCTCCGGTTGACATGTTGAAAACTCCTTTCCGAGAAAGGCTATTCGGAAAAAACATATATGGGAATATATTCGCTGGCTCCCGCTGTTACGATTAGGAACGAAAAGATGCTTGTATTTCGTTGTGCTTCTGGCCCGGCGTCCTTTGGACGCCAGCCCGGATGCAAAGCATCCGGGGAAAGCCAGGGAATCACCCGAGGGGAAAGTTCACTTTTCCCTCGGGTGTTCCCAGGCTTTCTGGGGCCAGAAACCCTCTAACTTTCCGTTACCCTAACGCATCAGGCAGAGAATGTTGGATTATACCAGTTTTGCATTTTCGCCGATAGCGGGTCCAGGGGGATCATCCCCCTCGCGCAGGTCTGGGCGCGCGCAGCGCCCAGCTTTCTCCTTGCTGCGCTATGCAGTTCACCCTTGAAAACAAGTCTGTTATCAGATTTGGGATGGATTTTTCGTTCTGGCAAAGCTGAACGAAAGGAGGCGTAGCAGCGCTACGTTGACCGGAGTGAGGATAAGCCAGAACGGAAAAGGCGCCCAAAGATGTTATGATTTTAGAAGAAGAATAGTATTATATTAAGTATATGGATAAAGCAATGAAAAAGCGTGTTCTCGGCATCGTAGGCCCCACGGCCAGTGGGAAAACCGCCCTGTCCCTGATGGTCGCCCAGCGATTGAAGGGCGAAATCCTGTGCATGGATTCCATGCAGATTTACCGGGGTATGGACATCGGCACCGCCAAGCCCACCAAAGAGGAGCAGGCCCGGGTGCCCCACCATTTGCACAGCTTTCTCAACCCGGACGAAGCCTTTTCCGTGTCCCAATTCGCGGAGGCCGCCCGGCAGAAAATTGAGGAAGTGGCGCTTCCCATCCTCGTGGGCGGCACGGGCATGTATTTGCAATCCCTGT
>CAMOUF010000230.1 GCA_946626395.1 uncultured Clostridia bacterium | reverse complement strand
GGCGACTGGCGGGCCACCTGGAGCGGCGAGGGCGGCGGCGTGCTGCTGAACCAGTGCCCCCATCAATTGGACCTCTGGCAGTGGATTCTGGGTATGCCCAAAAAGGTGCAGGCCTATATGCGCTATGGCCAGTGGCACGACATTGAGGTGGAGGACGATGTGACCGCCCTGATGGAATATGAGGATGGCCACACCGGCGTGTTCATTACCTCCACCGGCGACCCCCACGGCACCAACCGCTTTGAAGTGCAGATGGACGGGGCCCAGCTCATCGCCGAGGGGGAAAAGCTGTATCTGGCAGAGTTTGAACAATTGGAGCAGGAGTGGAGCAAAACCAACACCGCGCCCTTTGGCGCCGTGCCCTGCCGGGAGATCGAAGTGGAAACCGACGGACAGAACCCCCAGCATCAGGGCGTGCTGAATGCCTGGGCCGGGGCCATCCTGCGGGGCGAGCCCCTGGTGGCGGGCGGCGAGGAAGGCATCAACGGCCTGACCCTGTCCAACGCCATGCACCTGTCCGCTTTCCTGGGCAAGCCCGTGGAGCTGCCCTTCGATGAAAACCTGTATTATGACGAGCTGATGAAGCGCGTGGCCACCTCCCGCCGGAAGGAAGCCAAGGCCGCCGTGTTCGCCGATACCGCCAATTCCTACGCGGGAACCAAATAAGGCAACGCCTTTGATCCGTGTTCAGAGCGGACAGGAGGCGGCAGAGCAAGGGGAGGAGCGGACGAGCGCTCCTCCTTTTCGCCAAAGAGCAGGAAATCGCCGGGCGGGCGAAGAATTACTCACCCAAACGCCAAGGGAGGAAACAATCATGAATGTCCGCGGGGAATGGCTGGACGCCATGCTGAAAATTGTGTCGCCGGTGCTGGACGCGCTGGCGGAAGGAAAACTGAAATCTTCGCTGCCCCTTTCCTTTCATCCGGAGCGGGCGCGGTTCGCTCCCCTGGAAGCCTTTGGCCGCAGCATGCTGGGGCTGGCGCCCTGGCTGGAAGCGGACGCGGACAGCCTGGACCCGGAAGAAAGAACGCTGCAGGCAACATGGCGGGAAAAGGCATTGCTGTGCATGGACCGGGGCACGGACCCCGCCTCCCCGGATTACATGCTCTTTGACCGGGACGGCCAGCCCCTGGTGGACGCGGCCTTCCTGGCCCACGCCATTGTGCGCGCGCCCAAGGCCCTGGCCCATGCCATGAACCCGCAGACAAAAAAGCGCCTGGCCGACGCCTTGCGCGCCTCCCGGGCCATTCCCGCGATCCCCACCAACTGGCTCTTTTTCACCGCCATGGTGGAGGCGGGGCTGTATGTGCTGGGGGAGGAATACGACGCCTTCCGGCTGCTGACCGCCCTGCGCTGCTTTCAGGGCTGGTATGTGGGGGACGGGGTGTACGGCGACGGCCCGGCCTATCATTGGGATTATTACAACAGCTTTGTGATCCAGCCCATGTATGTGGATTTGGTGAACCTGATGGGGGAGAGGCACCCGGAAATCGAGGCCATGCGGGAATCCGTGAACCGCCGCGCCGCCCGGCACGCCGCCCAGTTGGAGCGGATGATCGGGCCGGAGGGCAGCTATCCCATCATTGGCCGCTCCATCTGCTATCGGTTCGGGGCCTTCCAGATGCTGGCCCAGGCGGCGCTGGAGCATATGCTGGAGCCCCCGCTATCCCCTGCCGCCGTGCGCTGCGGCCTGACGGCGGTGATCAAACGGGTGATGAACAGCGCTTCCATGTTCGATGAGCAGGGCTTCCTGCTGCCGGGCATTATCGGCAGCCAGCCGGAATTGGCGGAATCCTACATCAATGTGGGCTCCCTGTATCTGTGCAGCGCGGTGTTTCTTCCCCTGGGCCTGCCGCCTCAGGACCCCTTCTGGCAGGACCCGGATGAACCCTGGACAGGGAAAAAGGTATGGAGCGGCGGTCATATCGCCATCGACCACGCCCTGGAGGACGGACGTTGATTTTCCGTTTTGCCGCTGTTCTTCTTGATAGAAATCCTTGTATTTTTTCTCAGATTCGTTTATAGTAGGAAGGACTGGAAAAAACGGGGAGGGACAGACATGGAGCAGAAATCCTGGGCCAAAGCGGCGCGGCAGGCGTCTTACGCTTTGGCGGCGCTGACAGCGGAGGAAAGAAACGCCGCCCTCCGGGGCATTCAGAAAGCCCTGCGCGGCCACGCGGCAGAAATCTACGCGCAAAACGAACTGGACATGGCCCAGGCCCAGGCGGAGCAATTGGCCGGGCCCCTGCTGAAACGGCTGAAATTTGATGAGAAGAAAATGGCGGATGTGCTGTCCGGCCTGGATTCCCTCCTTCGCCTGCCCGATCCTTTGGGCCGGGTGACCCTGGCCAGGGAGCTGACGCCGGGCCTTAACCTGTATCGGGTCAGCTGCCCCATCGGGGTCATCGGGGTCATCTTTGAATCCCGGCCCGACGCCCTGGCGCAGATCGCCTCCCTGTGCTTAAAGAGCGGCAACGCCGCCCTGCTCAAGGGCGGACGGGAAGCCCTGCGCACCAACCGCGCCCTGATGGCCGCTCTGCTGGAGGGGGCCGCGGGCATTCTGCCGGAGGGCTGGGCCGCCCTGCTGGAAACAAGGGACGACGTAAATGATATGCTCACCCAGGATCAGAGCATTGACCTGATTATTCCTCGGGGCAGCAACGCCTTTGTGCGCTATATCATGGAGCATACCACCATCCCTGTCATGGGCCACGCCGAGGGCCTGTGCCACACCTATGTGGACCGGGACGCCGATGTGGACATGGCGGTCAAAATCACCGTGGACGCCAAGACCCAGGCCCTGGCGGTATGCAACGCCACGGAAACGCTGCTGGTGCACCGGGATATCGCTGCCGCGTTCCTGCCCGGCTGCGCCCGGGCGCTGCGGGAAAAGGGCGTGGAGGTGCGGGGGGATGCGGAGGTCCGGGCGATCATTGACTGCCGGGCCGCCGATGACCAGGACTGGGACACCGAATATCTGGACGCCATTTTATCCATCAAACTGGTGGATTCCCTGGAGGAAGCGATTTCCTTTATCAACCGCCACGGCTCCCACCACACCGACGCCATCATCACCAACGACCCCGCCGCCCAGCGCCGCTTCCTGACGGGGGTGGACAGCGCGGGGGTGTATGTGAACTGCTCCACCCGCTTTGCCGACGGCTTCCGCTATGGCTTCGGGGCGGAGGTGGGCATTGCCACCGGCAAGCTCCACGCCCGGGGCCCTGTGGGCCTGGACGGCCTGTGTACCTATAAATATCACCTGATCGGCTCCGGCCAGACCGTGGAGGACACGGTCAACGGCACCCTTAAATATACCCACCGGGATCTTTAAAAAGTTCAAAAACAAGCCGCTCCTCCAAAAAAGGAGCGGCCATTTTTTCAGTGTGCAGAGTTCAGCGTACAGAGTTCAGATCATATTGTTTTTCAATGATTCCGCGCGATCTTGTCATACCCTATCCGCCTGAGTTCTGCGCTCTGAATTCTTCACTCTCGTTCTAATGCCTATTGCCTAATGCCTATTGCCTAATGCCTTTTTCCCGCCTTACCGGTGCTCGCCCAGGAAGAAAATGGCCACGGTGCCGGGGCCGGAGTGGGCGCCGATGATGGCGCCGATGGGGGACATCTGCACGGTCTTGGCGTGGAAGCCCAATTCCTCCAGGCACTGCACGGTATATTTCGCGTCCTCCTCGCAGTCGCCATGGGAGACGAACACGGTCTGCCCGTCCCGGGGCACGGCCAATTCATTCACCTTTTCCGCCAGGCGCTTCAGGGACTTTTTCCTGCCCTGCACCTTTTCCCGGGGAATCAGCTTGCCTTCAAAGTCCACATGCAGGATGGGCTTGATTTTCAGCATGCTGCCCATGAACGCAGCCGTGGCGCTGACCCGGCCGCCCCGGCGCAGGAACATCAAATCGTCCACCGTGAACCAGTGCACCAGCCGCTGCCGGTTGTCCACCAGCCAGGCGGCGGCGTCCTCCAGGCTCAGGCCCTGGGCCCGCTTTTCCAATGCGTAATGCACCAGCAGCCCTTCCCCGGCGGAGGCGCACAGGGAATCCACCACCTTGATCTGGGCGTCGGGATGCTCCTCCAGCACGATTTCCCGGGCCAGATTGGCCGCCTGATAGGTGCCGGACAGGCCGGAGGAAAACACCAGCGCCAGCACTTCTTCGCCCATGGCGATCAGCCTGCGGAATTCCTTCAAATATTCCTCGGTGCTCACCTGGGAGGTGGTGGCCACCTTCCCGCCCCGCAGGGCTTCATAGAAGGGATGCCAGGTGCTCACGTCGCCCAGGGCGCAGGGATGCTCCTGCCCGTCCATGGTGTATACCATGGGCATCACCGTGATCTTTTCCACTTTTTCCACATAGCTCTGCGGCAGGTCGCACCCCGCGTCAGTCACAAGCCAAAACATCGGTATCATATCCCCTTTCGTATAGCAAATATGCGTGTATCGTTTTTTCGTTCTATGTTCCAAGCAAAATCGACGCCCGGCACAGGCGCGCCAAACAGCGTAAAGCTTTATCAGCTTGGAACTTGGAACTTAGAACTGTCAACGACTGAAAGCGTTCTTCTGAGTTTGCCTGAACAAAAACGCATCCCTTTACAAAAACGCCATGAGCCTTCTGATCTCCTCCTGGGACAGCTCCCGCCACTGGCCCCGGGGCAGATCCCCCAGCTCCAGGGGGCCGAAGCGCACCCGGCGCAATTGCAGCACCTTGTGGCCCGCCTCCTCGAACATGCGGCGCACTTGGCGGTTGCGGCCCTCGTGGATGGTGACCAGCACCACCGTGGCGAAGGTTTCTTCTTTCACGATGCGCACCTTGGCCGGGGCGGTTTTATGGTCGTCCAGCATCACGCCCTGGCGCAGCAGACGCACGGTGTCCAGGCTCACCTTGCCGGTGACCCGGGCCAGGTAGGTTTTATCCACCTGATGGGAAGGATGCAGCAGGCGTTCGGTGAGGGCCCCGTCGTTGGTCAAAAGCAGCAGGCCCTCGCTGTCGTAGTCCAGCCGGCCCACGGGATACAGCCGCACAGGATAATCCCGGAAATGATCCAGCACGCAGGCGCGGCCCTCCGGGTCGTTGACGGTGGTCACTTCCCCGGCGGGCTTGTGATAGAGCACATAGCGCTTTTCCGCCTCGGGATGGATTACCTTTCCGTCCACGCGCACCTCGTCCTCTTCCTCCACCTGGGTGCCCATTTCGGTGATGGTGACGCCGTTTACCTGCACCTGCCCGGCGGCGATCATTTCCTCCGCCCGCCTGCGGCTGGCCACCCCGCACAGGGCCATGTATTTCTGCAATCGCATCGGTTGTGTATCCTCCAAATGTATGTTCGTTTCAGCGCCCGCAGCCACACCGCCGCGCCCGCCGCAGCCCACAGATAGGAAAATCCTTCGGGGAGCTCATTCCCCCGCGGCCAGGGGCCAGCGGGCTTCAAGGCGTTCCCAGCCCCGCCGAAAGGAGCGCTCCTCCACGTCCTCTGCCGCCATCAGCGGCACGGAAATCAGGGTTTCGCTCCCGTCCATCAGCCGGGCTTCCCCCAGCATCTGCCCCGCGCGAATGCCCGCGGGCAGGGAATCCGGGATGTTCAGCACCAGGTCAGGCCAGCGGTCGATCGGCACCGGCGCGGCCACGTCCCTTTGGGCCACCAGGGCCACGCTTCTTTGGCTGCCGCCCGTGACCGGCACCTGCCGAACCGTTTCCCCGGCGGACAAAATCGTCGCCATCTGCCAATTGGCAAAGCCCCGGTCCAGCAGGGCGGCGGCTTCCCCAAACCAATTGGGGCAGTTCAGCACCACGCCGATCAATTCCATCCCGTCCCGCTCCGCGGCGAAGGCCAGGCAGCGGCCCGCCGCCTTGGTGTAGCCCGTTTTGATGCCCAGAGCCCCGGGATAGGTGGACAGAAGCTGGTTTTTATTGGTCAGCACCCGGCTGTATTCATGGCCCGCCCAGGGAATGGACGCCCGCTGGGTGGACACGATTTCCCGAAAGGCGGGCAGCTTCATGGCTTCCCGGGCGATCAGGGCCAGGTCGTAGGCGGTGGTGTAATGTCCTTCCGCCGGCAGGCCGTGGGGCGTTGCAAACGCCGTATTTTGGCAGCCGATTTCCCGGGCCCGCTGGTTCATCCGTTCGCAGAACCCTTCCACCGTGCCCCCGATATGCTCGGCGATGGCCACGGCGGCGTCGTTGCCGCTGGCAAGCATCAGGCCGTAGAGCATCTGCTCCAGGGTCAATTGCTCCCCCTGGGCCAAATAAATGCTGGTGCCCGGCACCCCAAAGGCGTTTTTTCCCGCGGTCACGGTGTCCTGCAAATCGCCCTGTTCCAGGGCGATCAGCGCGGTCATGATCTTGGTGGTGGAGGCCATGGGCAGGGGCTCGTTTTCGTTCCAGGCGTCCAGCACCCGGCCCGTTTTTGCCTCCAGGAGCACATAGGCCCGGGCCCCCTCGCCGGTTTCCTCCGCCATCGCCCCTCCATTATACAAAAGAATCAGCCCAAAGAAAAGGCCAAATATTGTTATTTTTACGATTCTTTTCATGTCTGCGGCCTTTCTTCCTGCCCTTCATTTTTCTTTTGCAGCAGGCGTTTCACGTCGTCGATCAGCTGAGGCGCGCAGTTGACGGCCCGCTCCCAGGCGGTGGTCTGCTGGGCAGGCAGCACCTTCACCCCGTCCCCCTGCACCACCAGAAAACCCACCGGCTGCACGGATACCCCCGCCCCGCTGCCCCCGGCAAAGGGCATTTCTTCCTCCGGAAGCCGGTTCTTTTCCAAGTCGCCGCCCCCGGCCACAAAGCCAAAGGTCACCTTGGAAACAGGAATGATGGTGGCCCCGGCGGCCGTGGGAATGGGCTCGCCGATCACCGTGTTCACGTCCACCATATCTTTGATATTTTCCAGGGTCGTCTGCATCAGGTTTCCGATTGGATGGTCCATGCTTTTTCCTCCTTGCGGTCCGCGCCCTTGCGCATACGCCAGCGCAGCCATGCTGCCAATAGGGTGCCCAGCCGGGCATGGGCTATGCACAGAACATAAGCCCGGGTCTCCCCGCCAAAGGAGGGACGGCAGCGGAAATTACCCGAAGGCAGCAGGGGGCGCAGGGCAGAAAGAAGGCCAGTGAGCAGGGCGGCGGACGCGGCGTCGCTTCCTCCAATCTGGAAAAATACGTCCAGCCGGTCCACTGACACCAGCCCCTTGAGGGCCGCCCGGCCTTGATTGCTTTTCAGCAGCAGGCCCAGGGTTTTCAGGACCGTCCCCGACCGCCCCCGGCCCAGCCTCAGGGGCAGGGGACGCTTTCCCAGGACCCCGGTCAAAAGCAGCCTGCCCGCTTTGTCCCGACGGGCATGGAGGCTCCCCCGGACGCGAACGCCCCACACCGCCCCCCCCGCCTGCAGGGAGGGCAGCCCTTTTGCCCAGCGCGCTTCCACCCCCGCCCGTACCGGCGCAATCAAAATGATATATAGCGCGATCAGCAGCCAAATCATGTTTGCTTCTCCTTTTTGGCGCATTCATGTGGATGATAGTTCTAAGTTCCAAGCTGATTCAGTACAGCGCAAATCCGCCCATCAATGGGGATAACTATTTCGCTTAGAACTTTGAGCTTGGAACTGTACACCTATTATCTTAAACTGCAAAGATATTTTCTATCCCCGTTCAATCCCCGCTTTGCTTCTCATAATTCTGAAAAAATTGGTTCATTATATAATTTTGCCGGAAATTCCAATATATTCCTGCTATTTTGTTCCGAAAAGAGTCAAGAAGGAAGAACGCAATTACTAAATCCTTTATGCTTTCTCGGAGGGGGGTGGGGGGAACCGCTCTTATAGCCAGATGGCCCGTAGGGACGCCTGGCGCGTTTCAACCAATCATTATGGTGAAAGGAGCATGGGCAAGCAAAGCGCAGGCCATGCGAAGTAACACCAAAGAGCGGTTCTCCCCACAAGCTTGTGCATTGAGCCCAAATATCAACCATCCTGTTCCATTTTTGGAAAACAAAAGTGGATAAATGGGTACAAACAGACAAAAAGTAAGAAGAAATTTATTGGATACAGGATTTGCATTCTATTGTAAAATGGCGTATAATGAACAAGATTCGCCTGAGGCATTTTTTGGCGTATCGCGGAAAGGGGGAAGGGGTATGGGCCAAGTGGTATGGATCACCGGCGCGTCCAGCGGGCTGGGGCTGCACACGGCCCAGGCGCTGGCCCGGAACGGGTTCACCGTGGTGGCCGGAGCACGCTCCTTCGGCAAAGGAAAAAAGGCAGAGGGCTGCCAATGCCTGCCCCTGGACGTGACGGATCAAAAAAGCATCGACGCTTTCGCGGCGGAGGCCCTTCGCCTGCAAGGAACGCCGGATATTCTGGTGAACTGCGCGGGGATGCTGATTTTAGGCGCCTGCGAAAGCTACGCCCTGAGCGAACTGCGCCAGGTGATGGAAACCAATTTCCTGGGCCAGGCGGCCATGATCAGCAAGGTCATGCCTCTGATGCGGGAAAAAGGGAAAGGCCGCATCGTGAATTTTTCCTCCATCAACGGCCTGCTGGGCATTCCCTTCGAGGGGGCCTACACCGCCAGCAAGCACGCCGTCGAGGGCTACTCCGAATGCCTCAGCTATGAAGCCAGGCCCTTCGGCATCGAAGTGATGCTGGTGGAGCCCGGCGACCACCGCAGCGGCAGCGCCGCCTACCGGAAGCATTCCCTGGGCATGACGGAGGACAGCCCCTACAAGGCCGCCTTTGCGGCGGGCACCGCCCAAATCGCCCACGACGAGGCCACCGGCAGCGACCCGGATATCCTGGGGGAAAAAATCGCCCGGGCCTTAAAGCGCAAGCGTTTGCCCCGCCGCCTGCGGATCGCCAAGGCGGACCAGCATCTGGCCGTTGTGCTCCACGACCTGCTGCTCCCCGGCCTGTTTGAAAGGATCATCGGGCCCTATTATGGAAAAAAGAAATCATCATAAGATACGCACCTACAAGGGAAATGAGGAAACGAAATGAGTGAAGTGCTCGCCCGCAGCGCCAGGCTGCGGGAGGATATGACGCTGAAAAACCTGTTTGAAATCATCTGCGGCGACGAAAGCAAGGTGGCTGCCCGCTATCTGGACAAGGGCGAGGAAATGGCCATTACCTACGGAGAATACCGCGCCCGGGTCTATGCCGTGGCCAGCCTTCTCCGCTCCGCCCTGGGCGAAAAGAACAAGGGAAAATTTATCGGCATCCAGCTGGACACCTGCCCCGAATGGTTCTATCTGTTCTGGGGCGTGACGGCGGCGGGCTACAACGCCGTGCTGATGGACTTTACCCTCAGCGACGACATGACCGCTTATATCCTGCGCCAGGCCGGGGCGGTGGCGCTGATCGGGAAAAACGTCCGTTCCCTGCCCGGCGGCACGGTGCAGTTTACCGTGAAGCAATTGTCCATGGCCCAGGAGGCCCCGGGTTTTGCCCCGGACTTTGGCACCATGGTGGCCTTGTGCACCTCCGGCACCACCGACACCAGCCGGGTGTTCGTATACAACGCCCAGGCGGTGTGCAGCCAGGTGCTCAACGCCGAAATGCTCTATAAGGCCAACAAGCGCATCATCTGCGACGAGCCCCGGCGGCAGCTGGCTTTCCTGCCCTACCACCATATTTTCGGGTTCATGGTGTGCCTGCAGTGGATTCATTTCCTGGGCTATGAAACCGTGTACCTTCACGACCGCAGCCCCCAGTGCATCCAGGATACCGCCCGGCGCTTTAAAATCACCCACCTGATGGCGGTGCCCCTGCTGGCCAACAACCTGTCTGTGGCGCTTAACAAGCGGGTGGCCAAGGAAAGCCGCCTCAAGCGCGCCGGCTTTAAGACCCTGCGGGGCCTTTCCCTGGCCCTCCAGTCCATCGCCCCCGGCTTCGGGCTGGACTTTGCCAGAAACGTGCTCTTTAAGTCCGTCACCCAGCAGATGCTGGGCCCTGACGTGCGATGCGTCATCCTGGGCGGCAGCCATACCCCCAAGGAGCATATGCGCAATTTAAGCGCCCTGGGCTACTTTACGGTGTCGGGCTTTGGCATGACGGAAACGGGCATCACTTCCGTGGAAACCAACATGAACGTGATTACCCGCACCTCCGGCTCCGTGGGCCGGCCCCTGGCCTCCGCCGAATACCGGGTGCAGAGCGACGGGGAAAAGAGCAACCGGGGCGAAATGTACATCCGGGGCAACACCATCCACACGGGCCGCCTGGTGGACGGCAAGCTCCTGCCCCCCGCCCTGGACGAGGAAGGCTGGTTCCGCACCGGCGACGTGGTGCGCCTGGAAAAGGGCAGCCGCATGTATGTGGAGGGCCGGGCCAAGGACGTGATCATCAACGAGTCCGGCGAAAACGTGTACCCCGATGAGATCGAGGACGCTTTCGGGGCCCTGGAGGGCGTGGATCAGTTCTGCGTGCTGGGAATCAAGGCCCGGGCCAGGCAGGCGGAAAAAGAGGAAAAGGGCTTCCTTTCCCATCTGCCCCATCTGCCCATGCACAAGAAAACCAATGTGGATTATGAGGATATCACCCTGATCCTGAACCTGGGCCAGCACTACAAGGACGACGAATACATCGCTGCCCTGATGACCCAGGTGCGCCGCATCAACAGCGCCCTGCCCGCCGTGAAGCGGGTGAACCGGCTGCTGGTGACCAGCGAAAAATTCCAGACCGCCGCGGGGGTGAAGGTCAAGCGCCTGGCCCTGAAAAAGCAGATCGAGGAAAACAAGCTGGCCTACCGGGAAATCGACATGAACCGCCGGGACGAGGGCGCGGCGGGGGAAGAAATCAAGCCCCTGATCCAGGAAGAAAACACCCCCTCCGATTTGCAGCTGGAGGAAATCAAGCAGAAGGTGCGCGCGGTGTACGCCGAAACCCTGGACGTGCCTGTCTCCGATATCCGGGATGACGCCCACTTTATCGACGAGTTGGGCGGCGACAGCCTGCAGGTGCTGGGCATGAGCCTGAAAATCGAGGAGCAGTTCAACGTGCTCATCCCCACCGAGGAATACGGCAAGTGCACCACGGTGAACGACCTGGCGGCGCTGCTCTATGCCCGGGTGCGGGGCGACGTGGCCTATGAAAGCGCCGCGCCGGAAAACCAGGAGCCCGTGACCCCCATCACCCGCTTTGAGGATTCCCCGGAATACAAGGCCTTTGAAAAGCGCTATCAGTCCCTGATGGGCGACGGCCAGGAGAACCCTTATTTCGTGGCCCACGATTCGCCCCTGCTGGACCGGAGCTTTGTGGACAACCAATGGCAATTGGACTTTGGCTCCTACAACTACGTGGGCATGAGCGGCCGGGAGGAAACCAAGGCCGCCGCCAAGGCCGCCATCGACAAGTACGGCACCTCCGCCTCCGGCAGCCGCCTGCTGGCCGGGGAAAAGACCCTGCATAAAGAATTGGAAGCCGCCATCGCCGAATGGAAGCATACCGAAACCGCCCTGGTGCTGGTGGGCGGCCACTCTACCAATGTGACCTGCGTTGGCAATTTCTGCGGCAAGGGTGATTTGATCGTCTACGACGCCATCGCCCACAACTCCATCGAGCAGGGCTGCCGCCTTTCCCAGGCCACGGCCAAGCCCTTCCCTCACAACGACACCGCCGCCCTGGAAAGCATCCTGCGCAACCAGCGGCATAAGTTCGGCAAGGTGCTCATCGTGATCGAGGGCGCGTATTCCATGGACGGCGACATTGCCCCGGTGCCGGAATTCGTGAAGCTGAAAAAGAAGTACGGCTGCTTCCTGATGGTGGACGAGGCCCACTCCGCCTGCGTCATCGGCGCCACCGGCGGCGGCGTGGACGAATACTTCGGCCTGGCCCCGGACGACATCGACATCAAGTATGGCACCCTGAGCAAGGGCCTGGGCACATGCGGCGGTTACCTGGCCGGGTCCCACGCCATCATTGATTACATGCGCTATAACCTGCCCGGCTTCGTGTTCTCCGTGGGCATTTCCCCGCCCCTGGCCGCGGCCAGCCTGGAGGCCATCCGCCTGCTGCAAAAGGATCACACCATCGTGGAACGGCTGCACCGCAACA
Organism: uncultured Clostridia bacterium; assembly: GCA_946626395.1. Lineage (GTDB taxonomy): Bacteria > Bacillota > Clostridia > Christensenellales > Aristaeellaceae > RUG563. The sequence continues at coordinate 922 of CAMOUF010000230.1, read as the reverse complement.
TCAAATGCTTCTATGAGGAAGCCCATAAGCGGAACCTGAACACCTGCCTGGCTGGGGAAACGGCCATCCTGCCCATTTTAGTGGGCAAGGATGAGGACGCCTGGGAGCTGAGCAACCGCCTGCGGAAAAAGGGCGTGATCGTGCCCCCCGCCGTGTATCCCGCCGTGCCCAAGAACAAGGCCCGCCTGCGCTTCTGTGTGATCAGCGAGCATAAGCCCGAGCAGATCGTGGAGGCCCTGGACAAGCTGCTGGAATGCGCCAGGGAGGCCGGGATCCAGCTGCCGTCGTAAGACCCTTGATTTTTGGCGTAAATGGTCAATTTTGCAGCATAAACTGTACAGTTTCCGGTCGTTTGTCCGTTGCAATTTTATGAAAGATTTGCTATAATATTAGAAAACAACGAGGAGGTGCGTGAATTTGAAGTCCGTTCCGATCAAGCTGAGCTTTGCCGAAGAAGTCAAGGCCTTCGTCAACGCCGTTAACCGTTACCCCTATGACATGGATCTTCGCTCCGGCCGCCATGTGGTGGACGCCAAGTCTATCTTGGGCATCTTCTCCCTGGATCTGAGCAAGCCCATTACCCTGGATATTTACGACGATAACTGCGATGACCTGATCGCCGATATCCAGAAGTTTACCATCTGATGTGATTCCCGCGAAAAAAGCCGCGTTTGTTTGCGCGGCTTTTTTTGCGCTTAAATAGGTTCAATACAAAATCTTGTGCGGATACCAATCAATCTATGGTTCTTTCCTCCATAAAGCATTGGAAAAGGAAGATCGGCATTTATCCATTCCTGGATTGCTTTCTCGGAGGGGGACGAAGCGCGGACAGCCGCCGGTGGCGGATGTCCTGTCCGCGCTGAGATCAGCCGAAACAAGCGATCTGCCCATGTAGGGACGAACCTCGGACAACCGCCTGTGG
>CAMOUF010000229.1 GCA_946626395.1 uncultured Clostridia bacterium | reverse complement strand
GCCTGTATCAGGATATTCCTTCCCAGGTGCCCGAGGCCATCAAGCATCCCCGGTTCGATACCCCCCGGGATCCGGTGCACCCGGTGACCGCGGCCCCCGGCTCCCTGTTGGAAAAGATCCCCGGCCAGACAAGCCTTTCTGTGAACAGCCGCCATCATCAGGCCATCAAGCGCCTGGGCGATGGCCTTGTCTGCACTGCCACTGCCCCGGACGGCATCATGGAGGCGGTGGAGCTGCCGGGAAAGAAATTCGTGCTGGGGGTCCAGTGGCATCCGGAATCCCTGAGCGACCGGTATCCGGACGCCCAGGCCCTGTTCAACGCCTTTGCGGAGGCCTGCCAGCCATGACGGAAATCGCGTTGGTTGCCGACCTCCACGGCAATTGGCCCGCCACAGAGGCGGTGCACCGGGATATTCAATCCCGGGGGATCCAAAAAATCTGGTGCCTGGGGGATGTGGTGGGGAAAGGCCCCTCCTCGGACCGCACCTTCGACTGGGCCCGGGAGAATTGCGAATTTATTCTCCGGGGCAACTGGGACGAGGGCGTGGGGAAAATGCAGTTTCCCCGGGATCAATTCTATTACGACCAATTGGGAGAAGAGCGGCTCCGCATCCTGGAGGAATTGCCCCTGGAGCGGGTGTGCTGGGTAAGCGGCCGGAAAATGCGGCTGTTCCACGGCCGCCCCATCATGCCTGAACCCTACTTCGTCCAGGAAGCCTATGAAACCCTGGCCCCCTATTTCGAGCCGGATTACCGAATCGTGGGCTATGCCGACGTCCACCGCCAGGGAGTGCGGCTCATTGGCTTTGGGAACATGCTGTTCAACACCGGCAGTGTAGGTAACGCCTTCGGCGTGGCCCAGGCCCAGTACGCCATCCTCCGGGGAGAGATCGACTGCCGGGAGGAAAGGCTGCTGGATATCACCATGGTGAACGTGCCCTACGATAAGGAGCAGGCCATCCGGGACACCCGGGAGGCCGGAAAGCGGGGCCTGGTGAATGCCGACCTGTTTGAAAAAGAACTGCGCACCGGCGTCTATGCCCGGGGCACGGGAAGGGTGATCAACGCGCTATGATTCGGTTCGGCCCCGCGGGCAATTCGGATTCCTTTTACGCCCAGGGCTTCCAGGCCAGCTGGCAGGCTCCCGCCTGGCTGCGGGCCATGGGCCTAAACGCCTATGAATACTCCTTTGGCCGGGGCGTGCAGCTGGGCGAAGAAATGGCTCGGAAGATCGCCGCCCAGGCGAAGGCCAACGATATCGCCGTCAGCGCCCATGCCCCTTACTTTATCAACCTGGCCAACCCGGACCCCGAAAAGCGGGAGCGCTCCTTTCAGTATATCCTGGACAGTGCCCGGCTGGTGACGCTGCTGGGGGGCGACCGGGTGGTGGTGCACGTGGGCGCACAGATGAAAATGGAGCGAGGAGAGGCCTTGGAAAACTGCCGGGCGGGCCTTCTGGAAGCCTGCCGCCGGCTGGACGGAGCGGGCCTTTCCCAGGTGCATTTGTGCCCGGAAACCATGGGCCGCCCCAGCCAGATCGGTGATTTAACGGAGACCCTGGATTTCTGCCTGCTGGATGGACGGTTCATTCCCTGCCTGGACTTTGCCCACCTTCACGCCCTGGGGCAGGGGGCCCTGAACACAACGGAGGATTTTGCCCGGGTGCTGGACGCCGTGGAAAGCGCCCTGGGGATAGACCGGGCCCGGGAAATGCACGTGCATTTTTCCACCATCGAATATACCGCCGCCGGGGAAAAGCGCCACCGCACCTTCGCCGAAGAAAAGTACGGCCCCAGGTTTGATCGCCTGGCCCCGCTGTTTAAGGAAAGGGGTTACACGCCCCGCGTCATCTGCGAATGCCACGGCACCATGGCCGAGGACGCTAAAACGATGATGGAGATTTTTAACGGTGAGGAATGAGACGTTTGAAAAGGGTGCAGAGCGCAGATGATATAGCCGAACTTAGGAAAAACCAAATGATCTGAACTCTTTCCTCTTCGCATGGCCCCAATACGCTTAGAACTTTGAACTTGGACCTTAGAACTGATCTTGAGAAAGGAGCGTTCCCATGGAATTCAAGGAATTAACGGCATATCTGGACAGCATTCCCGCCCTGGGAGTGCCGGGGTGCGACATGGCCATTTACCGGGATCATCAGCCCATCTACCGCCACAGCGCGGGCTTCCGGGACGCAGACAAAAAGCAGCCCGTGCGCCCCGACGATACCTATTGGCTGTTTTCCTGCTCCAAGCTGTTCACCACCTGCGCGGCCATGCAGCTGATTGAGCAGGGGAAAATGAATCTGGACGACCCGGTGAGCGATTATCTGCCCGCCTACGGAAACGTGCGGGTCAAGGACGGGGACACAACCCGCCCGCCCCGGCGGCCCATGACCATCCGCCATCTGATGAGCATGCAGAGCGGCTTGAACTATGACTTAAGCGCCCCCTCCATCGCCCAGGCCATCCAGCAGTACGGCACCGCCGCCACCACCCGGCAGATCGTGGACGCCCTGGCCCGGGAGCCTTTGGAATTTGACCCCGGGGAAAACTTCTTGTACAGCCTGAGCCACGATGTGCTGGCCGCGGTGATCGAAGTGGTGTCCGGGAAACGGTTCTCGGAATACCTGCGGGATAATATTTGGCAGCCCCTGGGGCTTTCTTCCATGTCCTTCAAGCTGACAGAAGACCTGCGGGCCCGTCAGGCAGTGCAGGTGATGCATCACCCGGACGACACCTTCACTCCCATGGACTGCAACGACAATTGGTTCCACCTGGCACCGGAATACGAAAGCGGCGGCGCGGGCCTGATCGGCGATGTCCACGACCTGATCACCTTCCTGGATGCCCTTTCCTGCGGCGGGGAAAGTGCAGACGGAAAAAGCATCCTGGCCCCGGAAATGATCCAGCTTTGGAGCGCCAACCAGCTGGGCCCTCAAAGCCGCGCTTCCTTTGATTCCTGGAACCGGCGGGGCTATTCCTACGGCCTGGGGGTGCGCACCCGGATCACCGCGGAGCCCCTGGGAGGCCGGGGCCAATTGGGTGAATTCGGTTGGGACGGCGCGGCCTGCGCCTGGGCCATGATCGACCCGGTGAACCGCCTGTCCGCCTTTTTCGCCATGCACGTGCGCTCCTTCGGCTATGCCTATGATGTGATCCATCCCACCATTCGGGACTTGATTTATCAGGAAGTAAGGCAATAGAACGAGAGTGCAGCGTGAAGCGTGAAGCGTTCAGTTATTTTTGTTATGCCAAGTCTTGCTCCATTTCTTATGGATCGCCATATTCTCTGCACGCTGTACTTCTTGATATCAAACAGCGCCCGGACTTTTTGTCCGGGCGCTTGCGTTTATTCTTTTATTAGAGCATGGGTTCTTCATCAGGCAGCTTGGGGCGGGACTTGGTGTTTTCCACCTCCACTGTCTCCTCCATTTCCAAATCGGGAGCCATATTGGCAGACAGGTCCACGTTTTCCAGGCCATCCGCGGGGATTTCAGCGGTTTCGCCGCCCTTCACGTTCAGGGTCACCAGATCCAGGAAATCGGACAGGCTGGCCTTTTCAAAAATCAGGTCGGCGATTTTGGCGCACAGGTCGTCTATCACCTTGTCCATGGTTTCCGTGCCCCCGTTTTCCTGATCATCCCCCAGGGCCAGGACGCTGGTAATGTCCATCCACTGATGATTCACGTAGAACACCACGTTGAACTGATCAATCACCATGGAATTGGGCTCCACCGAGATATACATCAGGCAGGGAATGGTGCGGCCGGGACGGCTCATCATGGTGATGGTGTGGCCGTCGGGACCCGCGCTGCCGCTGGCGGAATAGAACACGTCTTCCACGTTGGCCCGCAGCCAGTCAGACGCTTCCTGAAACACCGGTGTGCTTTGCAGCCGGTCGATCAGCACCTGAGGCTCATTTCTCCATTGATCCGTTACGATGATATCGGTGATGGAATCCATGATCGCCCCCAGGGCGTCCGCCCGGAGCTTAAGTTCTTCCTGAGAAACCTCGGCATTCTGGAACATACCGATCAGGCCGCGAAGCAGCACAGGGAAGCCTTCCAGGTCCTGATTGCGAATCTTTTCCGACCAGGTTTTCAGCTTTTCTTCCAACTTTTCCACGTTCAGGCTGTTCAGGGACAGCATCCAGCTGCCGTTGTTGAAGATTTCAGTGTCCGGCAGGTTCAGGGTCACCAGGGCCTGATTTTCTTCCAGGGTCTCCGGCAGGGCGTCGTCCCCCAGCCTTGTGGCCGTCAGAGCTTCCGCCAGGGCAGGCTGGTAAGCGTCCATGCCCATATATTTGAGCACAAAGGGCAGCAGCTCCTGGAGCTGGGCGTAATCCGTGCCGGGCACCATGGCGCAGTCCACCGCGAACCAGAAGGCCCGGGCCTCCTCCAACGTCATGCCGCCCAGAGCGCACAGGCGATAGGCCAGGTGGTTCAGCAGGGAAGAATTGGTATGCACGCCGCCCCGGTCGTTCACATCAGTGGGGTTCTTCACCTGGGGCTGATAATAGATATCCCAGCTGTAGGCCGGCTGCTGATACAGATGGGGATCGCTCATGCTGCGCACCTTGGTGG
>CAMOUF010000228.1 GCA_946626395.1 uncultured Clostridia bacterium | reverse complement strand
CTAGTGAAGGAAAACTTCAGCACGGTGATTCTGCTGGTGAACTCCTCCCATGCCATGGAGCTAGGCTTTGTCGCGGATGCAGGCATCGACGCCGTGCTGTGGATCGGCTGCCCCGGCACCACAGGCCTGCGGGGTGTGGCGGACGTTCTGACCGGCAAGGCCAATCCCTCCGGACGGCTGGTGGATACTTACGCCTACGACCTGACCAAGGCCCCCAGCTTCCCCAACTTTGGCGATTTTGCCTATACCAACGCCCCGGAATACTTCTATACCAACTACATGGAAGGCATTTACGTGGGCTATCGTTACTATGAAACCCGGGGCTTCACTGACGGTGAGGAATGGTATCAGGGCGAGGTACAGTTTCCCTTTGGCTACGGCCTGAGCTACACTTCCTTTGAGCAGAAGCTGACTGCCTTTGAAAACAAAGACGGAGTCATCAGCGCCACGGTGGAGGTGAAAAACACCGGCTCCACAGCGGGCAAGGATGTGGTGCAGCTTTACTATACCGCGCCGTATACTCCCGGCGGCATCGAAAAATCCCACGTGGTGCTGGCAGCGTTTGGCAAAACCAAGGCGATCGAGCCCGGCGCGACAGACACGGTGAAGCTCTCCTTCCGGGTGGAGGATATGGCTTCCTACGATTGCGTCAACAGTGGCGCGTATGTGCTGGAGGCGGGCAAGTACGAAATCAAGCTGATGAAGAACGCCCACGAAGTGATCGCCGCGCAGACCGTGGAGATTCCCTCCACCATCGTTTACGGCGAAGGCAACAAGCGCGGCACCGATCTCGTCGCCGCAAGCAACCGCTTTGACGATGCCAATGTTCGCTTTGCCGACGGGCATTCCTATCTGTCCCGCAGCGATTGGGAAGGCACCTGGCCCCGGGCGGAATATGCCCTGACCACCTTGTCCGACAGCGATATCGCCTATTTGAAGGGAGCCGTCAGCGCGGGGTATCAGGCGGCCAACGACCCCAACCTGTCCCGGTACGACGCTCAGCCAATTGCCACTGAAAAGGCCCTGACCGCCGCGGATATTGAAGCCATCCGCGCCGAGCTGAAAAAGGCGCTGGCGGGCAGCGACGAAGCGCTCGGAGAATTGACCGCGGTGGAAAACGGCGCGGTGGAGGCGTCCGCCATGACGGCGCTCCAGAATGCCTATCATAAGCTGCTGGATGGCAAGCTGGTGTTTGACCTGATGACCTATTTCGATTATGAATCGCTGGCCTGGGACGCGCTGCTGGATCAGCTGTCCCTAACGGAAATCTCCGATCTCGTTTCCATGGGCGGCTATCGCACCGCGCCGGTGGAGAGCATTGAAAAGTCCGTCACCATGGATATCGACGGCCCGGCGGGTATGCAGCCCTTCCTGGGCTTCGGCATTGATATTCAGCCTGGCGTGGGCTACGCCACCGAAGTGACCCTCGCTTCCACCTGGAATACGGAATTGGCGGAGGAAATGGGCGTGTGCGTGGGCGAATTTGCTAATACGCAGAATGTGTCCGGCTGGTATGCCCCCGCGATGAACGGCCATCGTTCCCCCTTCGCAGGCAGAAACTTTGAGTATTATTCCGAAGATCCTCTTCTGGCGGGCAAATTTGCCGCCGCGGCTACCCAGGGTGCCCGCAGTCAGGGTATCTGGGTGTATCTGAAGCACTTCGCCCTCAACGACCAGGAACTGCACCGCGATCAGAACGGCATTCTGACCTTCTCCAACGAGCAGGCCATCCGCGAAGTGTACTGCAAGCCCTTTGAAATTGCCGTCAAGGAAGGGGAAGCTACGGGCGTCATGTCTGCCTTCAACCGGATCGGCCTGGTTTGGGCGGGCGGCAGCCGCGCGCTGTGCACGGATGTGCTGCGCGGTGAATGGGACTTCCGCGGCGCTGTGGTCACCGACTTCTACATGAACTGGGGCAGCACCTATATGAACGCGGTGGAAGGCGTGCTGGCAGGCAACGATCTGTATCTGAACCCCTTCCAGGGCGAAGCCGTATCGGTTCAGGCGCTGCAGGGCTCCCCTCAGCTGGCCCGGGCGGCCCGCGAATCGGCCAGGAACATCCTGTACATGACCTCCCGCGGCGAAATCGTCTCCTTCCATGTGGTGTCCTCCTGGCGGCCGCTGTGGACCATTGGCAACGTGGTTCTGGGCGCGCTGCTGGCCGCGTCGGCGGTATGGCTGGGGCTGAGTCTGGCCAAGAATCGGAAAAAGCAGTAAAAGCAAACCGGAGCGGGATGGAGAAATCTATCCCGCTCCTTGCAAATTGTGACAAATTGATGTAAACTGTTGTCATTCCGAAAAGCGGGGGGCGAAACGGAATGCTTCGGGTGGCAATCGTTGAAGATGAGGACGCTCAGGCCAAACGGATGGAAACGGGGCTTCGGCAGTTCTTTGGAAAAACTGACACTGCTTATTCCGCCGTGCGCTATGCCCACGGCATGGACTTTATTCAAGCCTATAAAAAGCCCTTTGATATCGTGCTGATGGATATTGAAATGCCCGTGATGAACGGCCTGGAAACGGCGCGGGAGCTGCGCAGGATCGATTCTTCGGCTGTATTGATCTTTACCACGCGCATGGGACAGTACGCCATCCATGGCTACGAAGTGAACGCCATTGGCTATATGCTCAAGCCCATCACCGATTACGCGCTGAATATCAATCTGTCCCGGGCGATGAAGCAAATCGCGTCCCGTCAAACGGCCACCGTCGTATTGCAGACCAAAACAGGCGTGGCTGCCTTTCCCGCCAGCGAATTGATCTATGTAGAGGTCAGCGGTCACAGGCTGATGTACCACGCCAAGGAACAGGTGTATGAAGTGTACGGCAAGCTGAGCGATGAAGAAGAACGCTTGCGGGACACGTATTTTGTCCGGTGCAGCAATCCCTATCTGGTCAATCTGGCCGCCGTCCGGGCGGTAAACGGAAACACGGCGCTGCTTGTTTCCGGAGAGCAGCTTCCCATTTCCCGCAGCATGAAGAAAGGCTTTTTGGAGCGGTATCTGGATTATTTGGGGCGGTAACGTATGAATACATGGATCATTTCCCTTCGGAATTTTCTGAACAGGGATTTTTTTCTGCTGATACTGTTGGGCGGCGTTTTGTTTTCCATCCATGCTCAAAAAAGGCCGCGCTTTGCGCTTCGGCTTGCTGCCGGGCTGGCATTGGCGTTTTTGCTGGAAGGGCTTGGGAGCCTGGCGCTGTATCGCGTGTCTTCCGCGGCGGCAGGGTTCGCGCTGCTGGAAATGCTTCGCGCCGTGCTTCAATTCTGCCTGGCCGCCGGGCTGCTGTTCGCGCTGTATGTCTATACGCCGATGAATGCGATATATGTGGCGGTGCTCGGGTATACCATCGAGCATCTGGTGGTGCTGGTCAGCTACTGCGTGGGCTACTATGCCTGCCCGGATCGCCCGGCGGCCCAGGCGGGGCTGTTCCTGGCTTTCCTGGCGGCGGCGTATACCGCCGAATGCCTGATGGTGTTACGCAACCGGGAAGGCTTTGCCAACATCAACAATCGCAGCGTGATCGTGCAGTCCGCGCTTTTCCTGTTCGCTTCTGTGGTGCTGAGCGTGCTGAGCTATGATTATATCGTCACCAATCCCGCGCTGCGGGGAACGCCGTCCGTTTTCGTCGTCAGCGCCTTCGGCGTGCTGATGTGCCTGAATATCATCATTGGGCTGCTGGACAGCTTTCACATCAAGCGCATGGAAACCGAGCTGCTCAAAACCCGG
>CAMOUF010000227.1 GCA_946626395.1 uncultured Clostridia bacterium | reverse complement strand
CTGGGTGGCGTCCACCACCAAGAGCGCCCCCTCGCAGGCGGCCAGAGCCCGGCTCACCTCATAGGAAAAGTCCACGTGGCCGGGGGTGTCGATCAGGTTCAGGGTATAGGTTTCCCCGTCCTTGGCTTTGTATTGCATGCGCACGGCCTTGGACTTGATGGTGATGCCCCGCTCCCGCTCCAGTTCCATGGAGTCCAGAATCTGATCCACCATCTGCCGCTGCTCGAACACCCCGGTCTTTTCCAGGATCCGGTCCGCCAGGGTGGACTTGCCATGGTCGATATGGGCAATAATGCAAAAATTGCGAATATGATTCATACGGTCTCCCACGGGCGCTTCCTCCTTGCTTCTTGAACCCTGATATTATACTAAATTTGCGAAAAAAACGCAACCAAAAGAAAGTATGGAAAGGGAACACTGGGGGAAACCTCTCTTTGGTGTTGCTTCGCATAGCCTGCGCTTCGCTTGCTATGCTCCTCGTTCACCATGACACATGGCGTGTGACGCTCCAGGCGTCCCTTCGGGCCGTCTGGCTATAAGAGTGGTTTCCCCCAGACCCCCTTCCGAGAAAAGCGAATGTGGAAAAATCAATTACAGGAGAAAGATTATTGGCTCCCACTGTTTGTTCCCGTATTCAAAAAATGCATGATCCAGTGAAACAAATCCCCTATAAAAATTGTTATAATAAGTGTAGCCCGTGATGGCTCGGAAAGGAGCGGTTCTCATGAAACGATTCGTTTTTCTGGTTCTCTTTCTGCTTTTGCTCTGCGCCTGGGCCCCGGGCCTGGCGGCGGGGGCGGTCTTCAAGGCTCCGGAAAACGTGCCGGAGGACATCCGGGAATACTTTGCCTCCTCCAAGTTCAACGGCTATACGGTCGATTTTCACGGATACGAGGAAGAAGCCCACATGGTAAACGGCGCCATGCACGGCTACGGCTTCGTGGTCGCCCAGCAAGGGGGCCACAACGTGCTCTTTGGCTTCCGCAACAGCACGGGAAAAGCCTGGAAAAACTTCATGGTGTCCGACAGCGCCCTGCCCCAGGGCGAGGGCCGCTTTGAAATCTGGCAGGACAACGGCGCCTTCGGGGGCAGCCATGGGGCCGTGAACGGCTTCCGGATCATTTACCAATATCCCGACAATGAAGAATACTGGAACTGGACCCTGTACATTTATGGCGACAGCCAGGGCAAATGGACCGTGCGGGGCCTGAGCGCCAACGGCATGGGCACGGAATACAGCGAAGCCTGGATCGACGAAACCAGCGTAAAATTCTTTTTCGAGGGCGAAGCCATCGGCAGCGCTTACGGAGAAGTGCAGAACGACCTGCGCTATTTCAGCTGGAGCGCTTTCCCCCGCTCCTTTAAAGAAGCAAAGAAAAAATATACCGTAGCCCCCGATATTCCCGCCGGAGAATTGAAGGCCCGGCAGGTGAAATTCACCGGCGGCCAGAAATTCGACGTCTATTCCGGCCCCGGGCCCCAATATTTCCGCAGCGGCGACGGCCGGGCCGCCGTGTCCACCAACGACTGGATTCAGGTGTTCGGCCAGGAAAGCGGCTATCTGCTGATTCAGTACAGCGTTTCCGGAGATCAGAAGCGCTTTGGCTACATTCCCGCTTCGGCTTTGCCTTCCAACGCGAAAGCCGACCGCCTGCCCTTTTCCTATCAGGACGCCTTTGTTCTTGCCGACTGCTTCCTGACGGAAGATCCCCTGGGCGAGGGCGGCACCCAAACCGTGGTGAACCAGGGAAGGCTGGTCACCTGGCTTGCCGCCATGGGGCCCTGGGCGTATATTGAAACCACGCTCGAAAACAACCAGCCCATCCGGGGGTTCGTGCTATCCAGCAATTTGAGCCGGGACGCGGAATATTCAGAATTGACCGATGTATTCAGCGACAAAGAATACACCGCTTCCGCCCACGCGAATCTATTCAACGGCGGCGGGCTGATCACCGTGGACGTGTCCGCCCCCCTTTCCTGGATGGAGGGGAAAGACGACCCGGTGACCGGCTATCAGGTGTTTGCCAATAACCTGCCCCTGGACGCGGCGGTGAGCCAGAAAACAGGGTATACGGTATCCGGAAGATATGTGTATCACTTTGACATTTATGTTTCGGATATTCCCGCCGCCGCGGCGGTGCTGGGCCTGTGCCCGGTGCGAAAAACCAGCGGCCCCGCGCCCCGGGAAACCATCACCCTGCGTTTGGGCGCTTTGGCTTCCCTGCCGCCCCAGAAGGAAGAGGACGATCTCACCGCCGCCACCGTCTACAACCCCGACCCCAACGACCGGCTGCACCTGCGCAAAGCGCCCTACGGCTCCAGCACATCCCTGGGGAAATACTACAGCGGTGTGCGGGTGAAGGTATTGGACGGCTACGACCCCGACGCGGAATGGACCCACGTCAGCGTCGCGGGGCTGGAAGGCTACATGATGACCCAGTATCTGGTCTTTGGCAATGCGGGCGATCAGGTGCCAGACGCCCAGCCCACCGTGACCGTGGAAAACGCCGGGGGCACGGGCCTGAACCTGCGCATGTCCCCCAGCCTGGATGGGAAGCTGCTGAAGCTGGTGCCCAACGGCACGCGGGTCACGGTGCTGGGGGTGACCCAGGATTGGCTGCATGTGCTGGCGGACGAGCAGTTCGGCTTCATCAGCGCCAACGGGGTCAGCCCCAGGCTTTCCTACAATTACGGCGTGCCGGGAGGCAAGCTGATGAAGGCCCGGGTGCTGCATGATTCCAGCACGTATTCCCGGCCCTTCAGCCCCGGGGAATACGTGGGCGACGCGGGCGACCCCAACGGCCTGATCACCAGCACGGTCTCCCCCGGCACCATCGTCACCGTGTACCAAATCAAGAGCGGCTTCGCCCGCATTTCTTCCAGCAACTGGGTATCCCTGGACGTGCTGGAATGGATAGAGGATGAGTAAGAGCAAAGCCAGGCCGCTGGCTTTATAACGCAAAAAGGGCCCCCGAAGGGGCCGGAATCAAACGGTCGATTTTGGATTATCTATAAATCAACACGAAAGCGCTTCCCTCAAACGCGCCATCTTCCACGGTGCAGCCCTTGGGCATCACGATCGCCTTTACATTTGGCAGGTTGGCAAACGCCCCTTTCTTGATCAGGCATTGGGACGTAATCACATAAGCCTCCGCGGACGTGTTTGCCAGGGATTCCTCATCCAGTATTTTCAGCCCGCTTGGCAGGGTGATAACGCTGTTGAAAACAGAAAGGTCAAATTTGTCGTAAAGTCTAATGTTACAATCAGTGTTTAAATATCCGCAATAGCCGGTTACTATGGCCCCTGAGGTGTCCTTCACGATGAGCCTTCCGTCTTCCTCGATTTCGAGGCCATATGGCCAATTTGAATACCAAGTGACAACATCAATGGTTGTGAATTCTCCGTCTAAGCTGTTGCCGTTTAAAGCGGGAATCAGATACTGCTCCTCGCCAATAAACGCAGCCGGATTCTCGGGCAAACGTATGGATGTTATCAACTGCATGTCGAAATCATATGTCCAGGTCTTGTAGTCATGTTCCTTTGCCCACGAATAGGCATAGGAATCTTTCTCGCAGATGATGACGGGCACTGGATCGCTGCTGAGTCTTTCGCTGAGGTAAAAGCCATCATCAATTATTGTTACGCTATTCGGAATATAGATTTTTTTAAGTTGCCAACATCCAGTGAAAACACTATCTCCAATCTCTTTTACACTATTTGGTATTGTCACTTCAGTCAAACTCTCGCAGGACCAAAAAGTGGAAGCTTCCAATACCTGCAGGTTCGCGCTGAGTTTCACATGCTGAAGCTCAAAACATCCGTTAAACGCGCTTTCTCCAATAGAAGTAACGCTGTCTGGTATCGTAATTGATGTTAAAGAGCGGCAACTATCAAAAGCAACATTGCCAATGGTCTCGCAGCCTTCCGGTATGATGATATCTTGCAGCAAGTTACAAAAACAAAAGGTATAGTCTCCAATATGTTTAAGGGTTGAAGGCAAGGAAACATTGGTTAAGCTTGAACAGCCATGAAATGTTCCTTCAAGCGTGTCGATCCCTTCCGGAATTTTAATCGATTCGAGTGAAGTACAGAAGTCAAAAGCCCATTTACCAATCGTTTTGCATTCTTTCGGAATATTAACAGCTTTGAGCGAAGTGCAATTCGAAAAGGCGCTTTCACCAATCACGCTGCATCCTTCCGGAATTTGAACAGCTTCGAGCGAAGTGCAATTCCAAAAGGCCCTTGCACCAATCAGGCTGCATTCATTCGGTATGTTAATGCTTGATAGATTTTCGCAATGAGAAAACGCGCCTAAATTGATTCTTTTGACTGTTGACGGCAAATGAACGGCAGACAGATTGCTGCAATCACCAAATGCATCATCAGGAATTTCTTCTATTCCTTCCGGCAGGGTAACGGTTTCAAGGGATGAAAGGGCAAAGACGCATACGTCCATTGTTCGGCATCCAGGTATGGCAATATTTGTTAATTTTTCGCAAGAGTCAATTATATATGAACCAAGATGCTGGATGGTTGTGGGAAGATTGAGCGTCACTAAATTTGCGCAATTGCCGAATGCCTCTGCCTGGATCGTTTCGATTCCTTCCGAAATCGTGATGGTTTCCAGCGTTTCGCAGTATTGGAATGCGCTATCTTTTATTTCCGTAACCGGCAATCCCTGATAAGAATTTGGCACGGTGATATTGACCGGCTTGCCGTGATAGCCTTCGACAATATAACGATCTCCGTCTTTGCTGTATTCGAGGAACATGTCGGCGGCAATCACTGGGTCGTCAGCATATTGAATCATGAAATTTGGATAGTTATTCTGTACGAAGGTTTCTGCGCTGCTGTTCTGGAAAACGAGCACCGTGCCGATGGTGCTGCCGTGAAACACTTCGCTCCCAAGGCTGGCTGCTTTGGGAATGCAGATTTTCTTCATCGTGATGCCGGCGAAGGCCTGGCTGCCGATTTCTTCAAGCGTATCAGGGAGGAGGATTTCTTTGATGCTGCTGTTCTGGAAACAGCCGCTTCCGATTTTTGTGACCCCATCCGGGATTTCCACGCTGATAATGCTCTGGTCTCCTTTGAACGCATCCGGCCCCAGCGCGGAAATGGCGTGGCCGTCAATGGTGGGAGGAATGATCACCCTCGGTTCGCTTCCGTTGTATTTTGTCAGAACATACTCCCCGTTCATTTCCGTGATTTCCAGGTCTTTTTTCACCGCCAGGCTATTTACATACTCAACCACCAAACGTGTGTTACTATGGTAACCGGTAGAATAATATACATAATTATCCGCGGCATCCTTCACAGCCATAAAAGGAAATGCATTGATCTGCCTTGTCAGATTGCCATTGTCTTCATAGTAACCATAAATAAAATCCGGATGGTAATTCGGTGCGTATTGATCTATATCGTACACCGTCCCGTTTTGGATGCAAAGCACCACCTTGACACCATTGGATGTCAAATAATCGCCGATTTGCGATAAATCCTGCATTAACAAATCTGTCCAGGGGCAGCCGATAGACGTGATAACATAGATGACTTTCTCGCCTTTGAACGAAGCCAGGCTGTAAGTGTTTCCGGACGCGTCCGTGATAGGCATATCGAACGCTGGATAAGCAGGCTTTGTAAATAATTGCCCATCTGGATCGGGATTTTCGTAAGCCAGTTTTTTCGGGCATGCGGGATAGCCGGAAAATATGTGATCGATCCTCATCATGGCGTCGTTGATGCCAAAATACAGATGGCGTTCATGCCCTCCTGCGCCCTGTTCTGCATCCAACGGGTCATCCGCTGTGACATCCACGTGATACCATTCGCCGCCTAACTGAACCAGGTTCCAATCGTGCGCCTCCTCTGCGAAGGTCACGTCCCCGATGACTTCCTGATTTGGAATGGAAAATTCATCCAGCAGAAGACCATAAGCATGCGTGTAGCTCTGGCACACGCCGCGGCCATTCAGCAGCACGCCCCTGGGAGACCAGGCGTCTTCGTAGCCTTCCATACTGCCGGACACAAAGCTTTCATAAGCATCGTTATCATAGTCCGCGTGATAGATCAGCCAATCGTGCAGCCAAAGCGCGATCGACACATCGTCATTCAAATTCTGGGCGCGGCACTCAGCGGCAATCTGCTTCACCTTTGCCACAATATCCGCGTCATAATAGTCCAGGTTTGTTTCCGCGGATGCAAAAGCTGCCGCACACCAGATAACGCATACTGCAATGATGATCCCCATCCATTTTTTCATCAGAACTGCCCCCTTGTTTATCCTACCACGGTGAAACCATCTATTCTCGGTAAATTATATCAAAATGAGTATAACATGCCTTCCCTATTTTTGTCAACTGATGAAGGAGGGAAAATCAGGGCAATCGTGAACGGTATCATGGGCCAGGAGATTCCACCCGGAAGCAAGGCGTTGTGCGGAAAGATATCCTGCTGCTTCCCCGCGCGCCGAAGAAACTCTGAACCGATTTGTTTTTCTTCTTACATTTTTCTTTCGTGTTTCCTGGGAAAAATACGATAAAGTGTTTCTATACAATTGTACAGTGTCTATTTACCTGACCTTCCCCATTCGCCTTAGGGGCCAGACCACCGCCCGGACGTGGCCCTGGAGCATGTCCCTTGTGAGGGGGCCCACGTCGGCGGCGCGGCTGTCGTGGGAGGATGCCCGGTGATCGCCTATCACGAAATACTGCTTCTTGCCCAGTGTATGGCGGGGATAATCCCGGGGCAGGCTGGCCATGGCGGGAGGGTTGGGCACGGGCTGGTCGTTGATCAGCAATTGCCCCTCTGCGATCTCCACCGTGTCCCCCGGCAGGGCCACCAGGCGCTTGACAAAAATGGTGTGCCAATTCAGGCTCAGGCTGGCCCCCAGGGAAAACGACCATTCCACCCGCCGGGGAAACCGGCAAAGGACCACCTGGCCCCGGCGGTATTTGCCAAACCGCGTCGCCAGCAGAACATCCCGATCCCGCAGGGTGTTTGCCATGCTGCTGCCCTTGACCCGCACCAGCAGAAACACATATGCCCGCAGCAGCAAAGCCACCGCCGCCGCCCCCTCCAGCGCCAACAGGCCCATCCAAATCTCTTTCATTCTCTCACCTGCGTTTGAATATCATTCTTCAATGAACAGAAAACCGCTTTGCTGAGCAGCCAAAGCGGTTTTCCTGATTGATTTGGGCATGGAGCGAAAGCAGCAGCGTTTCTCCATTCATCCCATATCGCTTTTTCTTGGGCTTCGGATTACTCTTCCACAATATCCCCCGGCTCCAATTCCACCAGGATCACATTTTCCCCGATGCGGCAGATGCGCTGCCAGGGAATCACGATGCCGCACTTTTCACCCCGAAGCATATTGCCTACCTTAAATTCGCCGGGCACCACCAGGGCGTCCACCCGGCCGTCCCGCTCGTCAAATTCGATATCCATGACCTTGCCCAGCCGTTTTCCGTCCAGGGTATTGACCACGTCCTTGGTGCGCAGTTCCGACAGGCTCATCTTCCCCACCCCCTATAAGGGCAGTATATGCGGCAAACGCCCGTCAGTATCCTATATTTTCAATGCCCCGCAGGATTTCCGGCTCCCGCACGTCCCGCACAGTGGTAAACACCTTTCTGGTCATCAGCGCCCCTGCCCGGAACCACATGCAGATGAACGGGCAATCGTTGGCAAACTGATTCTGGATTTCGTGGAGCGTTAATTGATATTCGCTGAACTCCCGCTTTTCCCTCAGGCTCTTGCACAGCTTATCCATGGCGGTGGAGCGGTAGCCGGTATAGTTGCCGGTGTTGCCGCTCATGAGCAGGAATCCGGGGTCCGGGGCCACGTCCATCTGGAAGGCCACGATGGCCATATCGTAGTTCCGGGCGGACAGGCGCGAGGACGCCTGGGCGAAATTCACGGTTTCCACATGGACCTCGATGCCCACGGCGGCCAGATAATCGGCAATCATCCCCGCCACCTGGACGCGTACGGAATTATCCTGTTCCTCATATACGTGCAGGCCCAGGCGCAGGCGTTTATCCACCTGCTTGCCGCCTTCCGTCACCACCGTGTGGCGGACGCCCCCGTCCCTCTCGTTGACCTTCCAGCCCTCCCCCTCCAGGATTTCTCTGGCCTTGGCGGGATTATAGGCGTATGCCTCGTTGTCCTGATACATCCAGGTGCCGGCGGGCAGAGGGGTGTCCGTGCGCTTGGCCATGCCCATATACACCGTGTTGGCGATGTTGTCAAAATCAATGGCATAGCGGATGGCCTTGCGCACGTTTTCGTTGTTCAGGGGGAAGGAATTGGCGCTGTGGTTCATCAGCAGCGTTTCCAGCTGCCGGGTGCGGTAAACGATGTTCAGGTTGGTACGGCTGGTCTGATACTGCCCGGCGGAAGCGGAGCGGGTAATGGCCGCGTCGATGCGGTTATATTCGTAGTCCTGAATCAGGTCCCGGTTGGTGGCCTTGAAGGTCACGTTAATGGTTTTCACCGTGGGCACCCTGCCCCAGTAATTTTCATTGGCGGAAAGGTACAGGTAATTGGCGGGGTCAAAGGTGTCCACCTTAAAGGGCCCCGTGCCGTAGGGCATCACGGCCTGCACCTGATCCCGCTTGAGCACCGGGAAGGGCAGGGCGAAGCGCACGGCGTAATAAGGCCGGTTCACAGTGATTTGCAGGGAATCGGCGCTGTTGACGGACACGGAAGTGATGAAGAACTTCAGCTGGTTGTATTGCCCCTGGTTCGATTCCGCCAGCCGGAGGATTTCATTGATGGTAGCCTCCACGTCGTAAGCGGTCAGGGGCGTGCCGTCGTGGAAGGAAACGTCTGGCCGCAGCCGCACCGTCCAGCGCTTGCCGTCGGTGGTGGAATCGCAGGAGGCAGCCAGACACAATTGGGGCATATAATCGTCGTCCAGGGAAAACAGGCCCTCGTAAATCAGGGCGGTAAGGGATTGAAACTCCCGCTCCTCGGCCACCAGGGGATTGAGCGACACGGATTTCACCGAAATCATCCCCAGGGACAGATTGGCATCCATGGTCATGGCTTTCGCCCCCCATGGCAGAAGGATCAAAAGGGCCGTCAGGCAGGCGATGGCTTTAATAATAATGCTGCAAGTAGATCGCATAGGAATTCAGCACCCTTCCCGCGTAGGTACGCGTATCGGACTTTGGAATCTGCGCAATGGTCAGCTTCTGCCCATCGGTGGAATAATTTTGCAGCCAGGTGGGGATGGTGCCCCAGCCCGCGTGATAGGCGCAGGCCACCAGCACAGGGTCGTCCGTGCCGATCTTCTGGGTGATGTAATTGAGCAGGTAGCAGCCCATTTTAATGGATATTTCCGGTTGGTAAATATCATCGAAGGTGGCGCTTTTATAGCCGCAGTTTTTCTTTACCCAGTCAAAGGTGTCGGGCATGAACTGCATCAGGCCCCGGGCCCCCTTGCTGCTCACCGCCCGGGGATCGAAGCTGCTTTCCTGCTTGATGATGGCGGATACGTAAGCGGGGTTCAGGTTATATTCCTCCGCATATTTTTCGATCAGCTCCCGATAGCGCACCTGATGGCTTTTCACCGTCAGCTCATAGCGCTCCTGGGCTTCCTGCCGCTCCTGCTCCAGGCGCTTTAACTGCCCCTGGGCCTGGCCCAAACGCAAAACCTGCCAGATCAAAGTAAACAGCAGCGCCGCCAGCACCGCCCCCTGCCACCAGGCAAGGGGGCCCTGGCTCTTTTTCCGGGTCCTGTGGGCAGCGCTTCGGCCCGCCCGGCGGTTTCTGGGCGCGGGAGGCGGCGGGGCCTGATAGGGTGTGGGCGCGGGATACTGGCTCATGCTTCCTTCTCCTTTGTCAGCCGGTCCACCGCGGCCCGCCACAAATCCAGCGCAATGCAGCCGCTTTGCTCCTTGGTGCCGTCGGTGCGGATCACGTGGTCCGCCCGCTTTCTTTTTTCCATCACCGGCATTTGGGAATGGATGCGGCGCAGGGCTTCCCGATAGCTGATCTGTCCCCGCTTGCGAAGGCGGCGCACCTGCTCCTTTTGGGGCACATAAGCGCACCAGATTTCCTGGCACCAGGAATCCATGCCCACTTCATACAAAAGCGGCACGTCCATCACCACCGGCCCGGTCTGCTCCGCCATCTGCCGCCGGATTTCCGAAAGCACCATGGGATGCAGGATGCCGTTGAGCGCCTCTCTTTTTTCCGGGTCGCTGAACACAATATCGGACAGGGCCCGGCGGTTCAGCTCTTCACCGTTAAAAACGCCGTCGCCAAATTCCTTCCGGATGGCGGGCAGCGCCTGGCCCCCTGCCGCTGTCAGGGAACGGGAAATCTCATCCGCGTCAATCACCGGCACCCCGTTGCTTTTCAGGGTGCTTGAAATGTTGCTCTTGCCGCAGGCAATACCCCCGGTCAAGCCGATCACATATTCGCTCATTTGGTTTCGTACCAGCTTTCGCCCATTTTCACCTCAGCCACCAGCGGCACCTGGAGGGAAATCACCTGCTCCATGCACTGCCTGAGAATGCGGCCTACCGTTTCTTCCTCTTCCTTGGGGGCTTCGATGAGCAGTTCATCGTGCACCTGCAAAATCAGCCGCGCCTTGAGCCCTTCCTTTTTCAGGGCGTCGTGCACCCGCACCATGGCCAGCTTGATGATATCCGCTGCCGTGCCCTGAACAGGGGTGTTCATGGCGGCCCGCTCGCCAAAGTTTCTCACATTGGCGTTGCTGCTTTTTAATTCCGGCAGTTGCCTGCGCCGGCCCATCATGGTCACGGCATAGCCCTGATCGTAGCCCTTTTTGACCGCCTCGTCCATAAACCGCTTTACGCCGGGATACCTCTCAAAATACCGGGCGATAAAATCCGCTGCCTGCCTGCGGCTGACGCCAATATTCCGGGCCAGGCCGAATTCGCTGATGCCGTACACCAGACCGAAGTTCACCGCCTTGGCGCTGGAGCGCATGTCCCTGGTGACTTTGTCCATGGGCACGCCGTAAACCTCGGCGGCGGTGCGGGTATGGATATCCTGGCCTTTTTGGAAGGCGTCCACCATGGCGGGGTCCCCGGAAAAGTGGGCCATCACCCGCAGCTCGATCTGGCTGTAATCCGCGTCGGCCAGCACGAAGCCCTGCCTGGTAATGAACGCCTTGCGGATTTCCCGGCCCATCTGGGTGCGCACGGGGATATTCTGCAAGTTGGGCTCGCTGGAGGAAATGCGTCCCGTGGCGGTGCCGGTCTGATCAAAGAACGTATGCACCCGGCCCGTTTCATCCATCTTGCGAAGCAGGGCGTCGATATAGGTGCTGCTCAGCTTCACCACCTGGCGGTACTTTAAAATAGGCGCGATGCAGGGATGCAGGTCAACCAGCTTTTCCAAGGTGTCCGCGTCGGTGGAATAGCCCTTCTGGGTCTTTTTCCCGTGGGGCAGGTTCAGGGTTTCAAACAGCACCTTGCCCAATTGCTGGGTGCTGTTCAGGTTAAAGCCCCGAACGCCGGAAAGGGTATACACCTGTTCCTTCAGTTCTTCCGCTTCCCTGGTAAACTCCTTGCCCAGCTCCTCCAGCACCCCGCCGTCCACCTGGAAGCCCTCCTGCTCCATATCGAACAGCACATACAGAAGGGGCATTTCAATATCCCGCATGAGGGCCGTCATGCCCTCCTGAGCCAATTGCTTTTGCTGCTTGATGGCCAGCTCCAGCACCCCGGCGGCGTCCTCCCGGGCGAATTGGTTCAGGGCGTAGGATTTTTCCTGGGGATTATGCAGGTACGCCCCCAGCATGGTGTCCCAGGCAAATACCGGCAGGGGCAAATTGAGATCGGCCAGCTTATGCAGCAGGGCTTTTCCGTCGTGCACATACAGCTTTTCCCGGAGCAGAGGCTTTAACGCCTGCCAGGCTTCTTCCGGCAGCAGGCCCTCGGACAGCATATCCTGCTGCAAAAGGATTTCCGCCACGCTTCCGGGAATCGCCACCGTGAGATGGGCGGGGGTCACGTGAAGGGCGGCGGGCTGGCCTTTGGCTTTTTCAAGAAACGCGGCGATTTCTTCCGCGGAGCGCAGCGTTTCCTGAATAAATTCCATTTTTTCTTCCGGCGCGTCCTCCGCTTCCGCCGCCCCGGGAGCCATTTTTTCCAGCCGCGCGGCGATGCCGTTGAGCTGGTATTTTTTAAGGACGCTCAAGCCCTCCCCCATATGGGAGGCGTCGAAGGCGTTCAGGTCGAATTCAATGGGCGCGGTGGGGCGGATGGTGGCCAGATCCTTGGAAAACTTGGCCAGGTCCGCGTTGTCCCGCACCTTTTCCCCCAGCTTGCCTTTGATATCCGCGCCATGAGCCAGCACATTTTCCAGGCTGCCGTATTCATTCAGCAGCTTCACCGCGGTCTTTTCCCCCACCCCGGGGATGCCGGGGATATTGTCGCTGGCGTCGCCCATCAGGCCCTTCCAGTCGGTGACCTGCTCGGGGGTGACGCCGAAATATTCCTTCACTCCCGCCGCGTCAAACAGGGTGCTTTCGGTAATGCCCTTGCGGGTGAAGAGCAGCTTCGTGCCGTCCCCCACCAGCTGCAGCGCGTCCCGGTCGCCGGTGAGCAGCACGCAGTCCAGTCCGTTTTCCCGGCACTTGACCGACAGGGTGCCCAAAATATCGTCGGCCTCATATCCCTCCGCCGTCAGCACGCCCAGCTTCATTTCCCCCAGGATTTCCTTGATCAGGGGGAACTGGGGCCTGAGCTCCTCCGGCATGGCCCGGCGGCCCGCCTTGTAATCGGCGTAAGCGGTATGGCGGAAGGTGGGCTGGGGCAGGTCAAAGGCCACCGCCACATAGCGGGGAGACAATTCCTGCACGGCCTTGAGCAGCATGGATAAAAAGCCGTGGGCCGCGTTGGTGTAAATACCCCCCGCGTCCAGCAGGGGCAGGGCGTGGAAGGCGCGGTGCATCAAGCTGTTTCCGTCCACAGCCAGCAGCGTTTCCCGCATCACAAATCACCTCGAAAGCCGGAGGATTTCCCGGCGCATTAAAAATCCAATTCAGTATACCACAGATTTCTGAAAATGAAAAGAAATTGCTTCAAAATTGTTTCAATTTGTTTACATACATCAATTCCCGGATTGACTTTGACGGGCCGCTGTGTTACAATGAATCGAAACCGGATTTATTGATCAATTTGGGGAGGAAATCACAATGAAGCACATTCAGACTTTGAACACCCGCAGCCTGTGCGAAAGCGCCAAGAACGGCGGCTGCGGCGAATGCCAGACCTCTTGCCAGTCCGCCTGCAAGACCAGCTGCGGCATCGCCAACCAGAAGTGCGAAAACAAGGCCCAGAAGGAAAGCAAATAATCTTCTTTGTTTCTGTGCCCAATGCCGCCCCCATGGCGGCATTTTTTCATATCATGACCCTTGAAGCTTAGAACTTGGAACTTAAAACAAAAGGATAATCATATGATTCATCAATATAAATTGCACAGCCTGCCCATCGTGCTGGACACCTGCTCCGGCAGCGTCCACGTAGTAGATGACGCGGCTTACGATATGATCGCCCTGTACGAAAGCACCCCCCGGGAAGAAATCATCGCCCGCATGATGGAAAAATATGGCGGTCAGGAGGGCGTGGACGAAAACGAATTGAACGCGTGCTACGACCAGATCACCGAGCTTAAGGAGCAGGGCCGCCTGTTCACCCCGGACACCTTTGCCCCCATGGCGGGGGAACTGAAGCAGAAAACCGCCGGGGTGGTCAAGGCCCTGTGCCTGCACGTGGCCCACACCTGCAACTTAAACTGCTCCTACTGCTTCGCCAGCCAGGGCAAGTATCACGGCGACCGGGCGGTGATGTCCTTTGAGGTGGGCAAGCAGGCCCTGGATTTCCTGGTGGCCCACTCCGGCGCCCGGCGCAATCTGGAGGTGGACTTTTTCGGCGGGGAACCGCTGATGAATTTTGACGTGGTGAAGTGCCTGGTGGCCTATGCCCGCAGCATTGAAAAAGAGCACAACAAAAATTTCCGCTTTACCCTGACCACCAACGGCGTTTTGATTGACGACGATGTGATCGACTTTGCCAACCGGGAATGCAGCAATGTGGTTTTGTCCCTGGACGGACGCAAGGAAATCCACGACCGGTTCCGGGTGGATTACGCGGGCAACGGCAGCTGGGAAAAAATCGTGCCCAAATTCCAGAAGCTGGTGAAGGCCCGGGAGGAGAAAAACTATTACATGCGTGGCACCTTCACCCACGCCAATCCCGATTTCCTCAAGGATATTCAGACCATGCTGGATTTAGGCTTTACGGAATTGAGCATGGAGCCCGTGGTCTGCGCCGCGGACGACCCCAGCGCCCTGACGGAAGAGGACAAAGCAATCGTCATGGAGCAGTATGAGCAGCTGGCGGAATTGATGCTGAAGCGCCGGAAGGAGGGCAGACCCTTTACCTTCTACCACTACATGATCGACCTGAGCGGCGGCCCCTGCATTTACAAGCGGATTTCCGGCTGCGGCTCCGGCACGGAATATATGGCCGTCACCCCCTGGGGCGACCTGTACCCCTGCCATCAGTTTGTGGGCGAGGAAAAGTTCAAGCTGGGCAACGTCTGGGACGGCGTCACCAACACCGCCGTGCGGGAGGATTTCGCGTCCTGCAACGTGTACGCCCGCCCTGAATGCGCTGATTGCTGGGCGAAGCTGTACTGCTCCGGCGGCTGCGCGGCCAACGCCTACCACGCCACCGGCTCTGTGCGGGGCGTGTACAAATACGGCTGCGACCTGTTCCGCAAGCGTATGGAATGCGCCATCATGCTGGAAGCCGCGAAGGCGCTGGAGGAATAAAAGCAGTCGTTGGGAAAAGCAATTGGTCAGTTGAAAAAACACTTTAAGCGAATAGGCAATAGGCATTAGGCAATAGAACGAGAGCTCAGAGTGAAGAGTTCAGATTTCAGATTTTTTTGCTGTTCCAAGTCT
>CAMOUF010000226.1 GCA_946626395.1 uncultured Clostridia bacterium | reverse complement strand
TTTCGGGCGGGCGCGTCAACTGGTTTTTGACGGCTTTCAAATGTTTTTACACTTTCACTGCCAAATAGGAATTTTTCTTCCCAATCACGCCATTTGATCGGCCATTTGCCGTCCACCCAAAATGTGGAAATGCAGATGGGGCACGCTCTGGCAGGCGTCGGGGCCGCAGTTGCTGACCACCCGGAATCCGTTGCTAAGGCCCTCCTGGGCGGCGATCTTGCCGATGGCCCCCATCAGAGCGCACAGGGTGTCGGCGGGCAGGGCGCTGATTTCGGCGATGCTGGCCACGTGCTGCTTGGGCACCACCAGAATGTGGGTGGGCGCCTGGGGATTGATGTCCCGGAAGGCATAGCAGAATTCATCCTCATAGACCTTGGCGGAGGGGATATCCCCCGCGATGATTTTGCAGAACAGACAGTTTTCCATGATGCATGCTCCTTTCATGATGGATCAGAGATTGTTGTTTTGATCGGCTCATTCGATCCAGTCCGCGGGGCGGATGTCCAAGGGCTGGCCCTCCTTGATATCCCGGAGCACCATCAGGGACCTCTCCCCCTGGATAGAGCGGTGCTTGGGGTTCTCCATGGCCAGCACAAAGCAGATGCCCACCACCGTGATGGAGAATTCCTTCATCAGCTCGATCATGCCCCGGGCGGTGCCGCCGCCCCGCATGAAATCATCCACGATCAGGCACCGCTGGCCTTCCCGCACAGCCCGGCGGGACAGGGCCATGGTTTCGATATTGCCGGAGCCGGACACATAGGAAATGTTCACCGCGCTGCCCTCGTATACCTTGGTGGCGTGGCGGGCGATGGTCAGGGGCACCCGCAGGGCGTTGGCCGCCATCAGGGCCACGGGAATGCCCTTGGTTTCCATGGTGAGCACGAAGTCCACATGGGCGTCGTAATACTGGCTGGCAATCAGGGTGCCCATGCCCTGCACCAATTGGGGCTCGGAAAGGATGTCCGAAAAGTACAGATAGCCGCCGGGCAGGTGCCGTCCCGGCTCCCGCAGGCGCTGGCAAATGCCCTCCACAAAATCCCGCCCCGTGGCCCCCAGGCCAATGGGACGGTAGCGCACGCCTCCCGCAGCGCCGGTGACCGTTTCCAGCTTGCCCAGCTGAAACTGCTTCATGGTTTCCTGCAAAATCGCCACGTCCTCGCTGACGGTGGATTTGGCGGTGGAAAACAGCTCGCAGAAGTGGGACAGGGTAAAAATCCGGTTGGGGGAAGCGGTCAGGATCTGGGTCATGGCGGCCAGCCGCTCGTTGCGCTTGATTTTGTCCATGGCGAAAATACATCCTCTCTGAGCATTGCGTTCGACAGAACAAAAGTATACCACAAAAATGCGAATAATGCCAGAGGAAAAACAAAAATTGTTCGGGAATTTTCGGCATTCATCCGGCTTGAAGCGCACAGCTTCTCGCTGGGCAAAATGGTCATCTTTTGAGCAAGTTATAAAAATATCATTGTTAAATTTATCATTTTGGTCTTGACTTTTTCCTTCGTATCTGCTATGATATAGCCAGATAGGAGAGATGCCTATCACAAGTCCACCGGGACTTGCTCAAGACAAAATCAAGATTTGATGATAAAGAAATGGATCGTTCCAGAAGGAGGAGATTCCCATGGATCAAGCGCAGAAGGCGGCGGGAAGGAACGAACAATTGAATATCAATCAGCACAGCATGTAAAATCTGCTCAATGAGGCTTGAATCAAAAAAACAAGATCAAGCGCCGCGAACCGCGAAAAAGGCAGCAGAAAAAATATCGGAATTCCCAATGAATATTTCCCGCCGCAAAAGCCCGGATCAACGATCAAGAAAACGCACACAGCGTAAATTCAGGAACGGAGCGCACCCTTTCGTCATCGAAGGTCCCTCTCCAACGCTTTCGGTTCCGTTGGTCACGATCCCCAAAAAGGGTTTACGATAAAAACGGCTGATGGGCCCGCAGTAAACTGCGGGCCCTGTTTTTGCTTTTTATTGGAATTGGTTTTAAAGAACGCTTTCAATCAGTCAGGAGTGAGGAGTTAGAAGTGAGGAGTTAATCGTTTACGCTTCGCGCATAAACAATTTTCAACTCCTCACTCCTCATTCCTCACTCCTCACTGATTTACTTTAGTTCCTCCACCGTAATGTTCCCCGAAGTGGCGGACAGGTGAACGGCGGTGCTGCCGTCCCCATAGACATATATGTCACCCTGCTGGACGGCGGTAACGCCCATGGTGATTTTGCCGGAAGTAGCGGTGGCATCCGCTGTAAAGCCCAGGGCCTTGTCCAGCATCAGGCGAAGATTGCCGGAGGTGGAGGTCAGCTCGATTTTTTCCGCCTGCTTCACCTGCACGTCCGCGCCGCCGGAGGTGCCATGGAAAGAAATGCTTTTTCCTTCCCGCACATTCAGGGTCACATGGCCGGAAGAGGCGTTCACGCTTACCTCGTCCCCCCGCTCAATAATGGCGTTCACCCCGCCGGAGGTAGTGTTCAGGGACATATCATTGGCCCCGGCCTGGAGCGTGATCAGGCCCGATGTGGTGTTCACGGTGAGGGAATCGGCGGTGCACTGAACGTTCACATTGCCGGAGGTGGCGTCCAGCTTGATGATCTCCGCCGCCAGATGCTGGGCTGAAATATCGCCCGAAGAAGCGGATACCTGCGCCCGCTTGAGCACGGCGTCCTTGGGCAGGGTCACGGTGAGCCGCTTTTGCAGCCGGTCAAAGCTGTACTGGCCCGCCTCGGCATACATGATGCGCAGGGTGGTTCCTTCCAGGGTCCAGCGCAATTGCTGAGAGGAGGACAGCTTCCGGGGCGCGGTTTCCGCGATGGTGATATCCGTTTGATCGGCATAGGCGATGGTCACGCTGCCGTCCACCCAGCTGATGTCCAGGCTGTCCACCGGGTCGGATACGGCGGCCTCCCCGCCCGCGAACCATTCCTTGGCTTCATTGGCGCTTCCTTCCGGTGCGCACCCCGATAAACCCAGGGCCAGCAGAGCGGCCAGCAGGATCAAAAACCATTTCTTCATCTTTTTCCTTCCCCTCTTGAAACAGCCGTTA
Source organism: uncultured Clostridia bacterium (assembly GCA_946626395.1). Taxonomy (GTDB): domain Bacteria; phylum Bacillota; class Clostridia; order Christensenellales; family Aristaeellaceae; genus RUG563. The sequence continues at coordinate 4,123 of CAMOUF010000226.1, read as the reverse complement.
TTGGTACAGCGGATATCCCGCCATCAGCGCTTCCACCTGTTTTTTCACTTCCGGCACCGCCGCTTCCCCTTCCCGCAGGACCCGGGCGATCCAGCCCGCCACCTGTTCCATTTCAGGCTCCTTCAATCCCCGGGTGGTGGCGGCGGGTGTACCCACCCGGATGCCGCTGGTCACGAAGGGGCTGCGGGTTTCATTGGGCACGGTGTTTTTGTTCACGGTGATATTGGCTTCCTCCAGCAGGCTTTCCATGAGCTTGCCGGTCATCTCGGTGCCGGTAAAGTCCAGGAGCAGCAGATGATTGTCCGTGCCGCCGGACACCATGCGGATGCCTTCCCTGCGGAAGGCGTTTTCCAGGGCCTTGGCGTTCAGGACGATTTGATGCTGATAGGCTTTGAAATCCTCCCGCAGCGCTTCGCCCAGGCACACGGCCTTTCCGGCGATCACATGCTCCAGGGGCCCGCCCTGGGTGCCGGGGAAAATGGCCTTGTCGATGGCCTTGGCGTACTGCTCCCGGCACAGGATCATGCCGCCCCGGGGGCCGCGCAGGGTCTTATGGGTGGTGGTGGTAACGAAATCCGCATAGGGCACGGGGCTGGGATGCTCTCCCGCCGCCACCAGCCCGGCGATGTGGGCCATGTCCACCATCAGCAGCGCGCCCACCTCATCGGCAATTTCCCGGAGCCGGGCAAAGTCGATCACCCGGGGATAAGCCGACGCCCCGGCCACGATCAGCTTGGGCCTGCATTCCAGCGCCAGGGAACGCACCTGGTCATAATCGATGCGCTCGGTTTCCTGATTGACGCCATAGGGGACAAAACGGAAATACGCGCCGCTCATGTTCACGGGGCTGCCGTGGGTCAGGTGGCCGCCGTTGCTCAGGCTCATGCCCATGACCGTGTCGCCGGGCTTGAGCACGGCAAAGTAAACCGCCATGTTGGCCTGGGCGCCGCTGTGGGGCTGCACATTGGCATGCTCCGCGCCAAAGAGCTGGCACGCCCGCTGCCGGGCCAGTTCCTCCACCATATCCACATATTCACAGCCGCCATAGTAGCGCTTGCCCGGATATCCTTCGGCATATTTATTGGTCAGGCAGGAGCCCATGGCCGCCATCACCGCGGGCGACACAAAATTTTCGCTGGCGATCAGCTCGATATGGGTGCGCTGGCGGTTCAATTCCAACTCCATGGCCTGGGCCACTTCCGGGTCCACTGCGCGAATCACGTCCATTTCCATGTCTGCATCCCTCCGTCATTGGCAATATCTAAATCAGTATACCAATTCTTTCCCGGTCAGGCAAGCAAGATACAGAAAAAAACCAAAAAGCAGCCGCCACAGGAAGCGTGGCGGCTGCGTGAGTTTTTTGACTGTTTGTATCCAGATTTTTTATTTTTTCGGTAACGGAATCGCGTTGGAGGATGCAGGTGCACTGCCGATCTTTTCGTACTTAGTGAATACTTTCTGATAAATACGATCTATTATCGTTTCATTCTTTTCATCTTGATCCGCTTTTTTCTGCACAAATTCAGCTGGCACCTGATCAATTGTCTGCCATGTCTTCATGGCTTCTTCCATACTCATACCCTGCTGCACAGCGGCTTTTCGCACGGCGTTCACTGCCTGCACTTCCCGCATTTTATCCCCAGAAAGAGAATAACGTGTCATGCAATAAGTGGTCACCAGCCAAGAAGCCATAGGAAGCAGACAGAAGCATATAATGGCGGAAAGCTTCATGCCCTCCATATAAGATGTATCTTCAGCAGGCAGAGCATTGAGCCCTGGCACCAGGAACACGATGAAGATTTGCAAAAGCAGCGTTTGAAGGGAGGAAATGAGCTTATCTACCAAGGAGAAAACCGTGCCCATAATGCCGGGTACATAGTTACCAGAGCGGTAGGTTTCATAGTCCGTGCAGTCAGCTACCATGGGAATGGTCAAATTATCGCAACAGTTAAACGCGCCGTAGCCGCAGCCATAGAATATAATGAAGAGGATGGTGTACAGGTTGATGGTGATGTGAAAGCCACCCTCGGTGGAAAAAATACTCAGCCATGTTGCGGGGTTATTGTGGTCATAGGCAATCAGCAAAGCCAAAACGCCGATATAGAACAGAAAGGCGAATACGGTAAATTGAGCTACACCACGTTTCTGTCCCTTTTTGCCGGCAGTTTTGCTACCCCACATGAAAAAGACACCCATAAAAATGAAGCAGAGTACATAGAAAGGAATAAATAGGCCATTATAATCACCCATCAGACAGCCATAAACCAGAAAGGCCACTGTACCTGAGGTAGCCACGGTAGAGGCTAATTTATTAAGTCCGGCACTGGTAACCAGCCAGCGGATTTCTTTATTGTTCTTCAATATACCAGCATAGTCCTTCAGGGTAGCAGGCTTTTCGCTAACACCCCAGAATTCGGGCCGATCCTTTTCCGCAATAGCAGCCACAGCCATGACAGTATAGATGGCAGAAACGATAATGACGAATGGCACCATTATATCATAGAACCGAGGGCCATAAGCCGCGCCACGCAACACGGTTTCCACACCATCCACGGTGTAGGTGATCGTACCTTTGGGGCATATTGCTTCATTGGTTAGCACACCACCGGCCATCACGTTCACCAGAACGATAGAACCAATCATACCGATCATGTTCCAAATCACGAACTGGCTACGCTGTTTGGGATCATTTGTCAGGCATGTTTGACCCGCTTTTGTGCAGGCACATTGAGCAGTGTAACCGATGACGTAAATGATATAGCTTACGATGTAAACCACCCATCGAAGTACGCTAGCAGAATCAGGAAGGCCCCGGAAAAACACCATCATCAGTAGCAGAGATAGGGCCAGCATGGCGTTGCCGCAAACCATAAAGGGACGGAATTTGCCAAACTTTGTCCGGGTACGGTCCATCAAACCTCCACAAATAGGATCGGTGATACCGTCAAAAATACGCATCAACGGCGCAAATAGGCTGTTGAAGGTGGAAACTCCAAGCACCAGTGCGCTGGAGGCTACTGCCGTGCTCAAAGCAGCGGCGGTGGAGCCGGTCAAATACATGATGGCGTAATAAGTGAAGTAAGTATAGAACGCAAAGTATACATTGGTTGCCGCGTTATTAAAAGGAAACAGAGCAATCTGCCAGCCTTTTGCGCGATTGACAGCCAAACTGTTGCTATTGTCATTTTGATTAGCCACGAGGTATAACCTCCCTCTTAATATTTTTTCATCTGTTATTTCGTCCAGTTCGCGCCCTTGTCGCCGGTATCCCTGAGGACGTAGGCGGGATTGGGCTGATCCACTTGGCGGAATTCGGCGGTGTCGCCGCACTTGCCGCTGGCGGCGCGGACCTGAACGCGGCCCTTGAGGGGCACGGTGAAGGTGAACACATGGCTGCCGTACTTGGTTTCCAGCTCCTTGCCGTTCACGAACAGGGTCACTTCGCCCTGGTTGGAATACACCTTCACGGTCATCTTGTCGCCGGTGCGGTCCTGAAAGCGCTTGGAGCAGATGTGCACGAAGGGATCGCTGCTCCACCAGGCTTTATAGAGATAGAAGGAATCCTTCTTGGTTTTGCGGTCAAAGGTGATCAGGCCCTTATGGTTCATGCCGGGCTCGCCGCCCTGATCCCGGGCGTCGGCGGCAAAGTCGAACATGTTCCACACATGGGTGGCCCACATATAGGGATTGCGCTCAAAGCACTTGAGCAGATATTCATGGTAAATGGCCTGATATTCCTCAGTGTGGTCCCCCCGGTGAGGGTGATCGGAATGCAGATTGGGCATGCCTTCGCAGCCATATTCCGAATAACCCAGGCACCTTCCCGGATACACCAGATGGAAGAAGCGCATCCACACGTCGTTGAGCCACAGGCCCGGCACATACCAGCCCAGGTACAGGTTCCAGGAAACCACGTCGGTGATGTGGGCCACCTTGTTAAAGGGGCCGCACATGGCGTAGCAGGCCAGGGTGGTGAAGCGGGTCTTGTCCATTTCGTGCACCAGGTCGTTGAGCACATGATGGTTGTCCAGCATGTCCTTCTTGTCCTTGGTGGAAATGGTGATTTCGTTGGAAACGCCCCAGCACACGATGGAGGGATGGTTGTAATTCTGGATGATCAGTT
>CAMOUF010000225.1 GCA_946626395.1 uncultured Clostridia bacterium | reverse complement strand
TTTAGCGAAAGAACTCGTCTCTTATGTCACCCTGAAGGAGCCCGCCGATATCAAGATCGACAACGAAAAGGCCCAGCAGTGGCTCAAGAACGGCGCCCAGCCCACCGATACCGCCCGCATTCTGCTCAAGAAGTCCGGCGCCATCGAAGGCTGATCACGCCTTAGAAAGGAATTTTCATGCGGGAACTCGTCCTATTCCTGGCAAAATCGCTGGTAGACCAGCCGGACGCGGTTCAGGTGATGGAAACCGAAGGGCCTGAGGCCATCATTCTGGAGCTCACCGTGGCTCCCGATGATATGGGCAAGGTCATTGGCAAGCAGGGCCGGATCGCCAAGGCCATCCGCACGTTGGTCAAGGCTGCCACGGCCAAGAACGCCAAGCCGGTGTTCGTTGAAATCCAGTAAATAATTGCCATCAGGGCGGCAGACTCTTGCCGCCCTTTCATTATAAATTCAGGAGTTTTTTGCCATGCTGTCAGAGTATATATTGATCGGCCAGGTGCTGCGGCCCCAGGGCATCAAGGGCCTGGTGAAGGTGCGCCCGGACACCGACGACCCGGAACGGTTTCTGGATCTGGAAGCCGTGTTCGTCCGGCAGGGGGAAGCGTATACGGAAATGCCGGTGGAGGAAATCAGCGTCCGGGAGGATGGAGTGTATCTTCGCCTGAACGGCGCGGAGGACCGGGACGCGGCGGAAAAGCAGCGGAACCTGATGCTGTACGTGGACCGGGCCCACGCTGTGGAACTGGCCGAAAACGAAACCTTTATCTGCGATCTCATCGGCTGCCGGGCTGTTGATACCCAGGGCCATGAAATCGGCAAAGTGACGGACGTGCTCCAGCCCGGCGGCAACGACGTGTACGTGATCAAGACCCCCAGGGGCGAAATGCTGCTGCCCGCTTTAAAGCATGTGATCCCCACGGTGGACGTGAAAAACGGCCTCATGATCGTGGATGAAAAGCGGCTGCCCGAGGTGGCGGTGTGCGATTGGGAGGACTGAAATGAGTCTGCCCGCGTTGGACAATCACGATTCCCGGATTCGGTTTTACGAGCTGATGCTGGCAGGGGACATTTCCGGAATGGAAGAAATCCCGCTGCCCTCCGGGTATCATTATGAAATGTACCGGGAAGGCGACCAGGACGCCTGGATCGCAATCGAGCAAAGCGCCAGGGAGTTTTCTTCCTCTGAGGAAGGCCTGGAAGCCTGGAACCGGTATTACGCTGATCATACCCGGGAGCTGCCGGGCCGGATGGCGTTCGTTGTGAACGGGGCCGGAGAAAAGGTGGCGACGGCCACGGCGTTTTACGACATTCGGGGTATCGACCAAAGCGGCGACGGCTGGCTCCATTGGGTGGCGGTGCGCCGGGAGGAGCAGGGCATGGGCCTGTCCAAGCCCCTGATTTCCTATGTGATTCAAATCATGAAAGCACTGGGCCATACCCGCTGCAAAATTCCTACCCAGACCACCACCTGGCTGGCGGTGAAGGTGTATCTGGATCTGGGCTTCCGGCCCATTGAAAAGAATTTTATCCGCTGCCGGGACGGCTGGCGCATCATTAAGCGCCTGACCGAGCATCCTGCGCTCAAGGAGATCACCCCCGCCGCCGATGAAGAGGTACTCAATGACCATTGATATTCTAACGATCTTTCCCGAAATGTTCGGCAGCGTGCTGAACGCCAGCATTTTGGGCCGGGCCAGGCAGGCGGGACTCATTGAAATCGAGGCCACGGACATCCGCCCCTTTTCCGCCTCCAAGCATAAGAATACCGACGATTATCCCTTCGGCGGCGGGGCGGGAATGCTGATGATGGCCCAGCCCATTGCGGACTGTATGAAAGCGGTCTGCGAAAAGCGGGGCGTTCCCTGCGCATCCAACCTGGAGCCCCATGAATGCGCCGGGGTCAAACGGATTTACCTTTCCCCCCGGGGCGTGCCGCTGACCCAGCGGCTGGCGGAGGAGCTGGCAAAGGAAGAGCATCTCATTCTGCTGTGCGGCCACTATGAGGGCGTGGATCAGCGGGCGCTGGACAAGTATATCGATCTGGAGGTGTCCATCGGGGACTACGTTCTCACCGGCGGGGAGCTGGGGGCCATGGTGCTTGCCGACTGCGTGGCCCGGCTGCTTCCCGGGGTGCTGGGCAGCGAGGAAAGCCCCCAGGACGAGAGCTTTTCCGACGCGGGCCTGCTGGAATATCCCCAGTACACCCGTCCCCGGGAGTTTGAGGGCATGGCCGTCCCCCAGGTGCTGCTGGACGGCAACCACGCCAAAATCGCCGCCTGGCGCAGGGAACAGGCTATCCGGGTGACCCTGGAGCGGCGGCCCGATTTGCTGGAAAAGGCGCAGCTGACGGAAAAGGAAAAGGAGCGCTTTTTAACTGAAAGAACGCTTTATGCTACTAACGAGGGGAACGCTGGGGCTGTTCGCCCCAGACTCCAACCAGGGGGTTGAACCCACTGGACCCGCATATGGCGAAAAATCGCAACTGGGATAAACTGACAATCTCCGCCTGATGCGTTGGAGTTACGAATAGTTAGAGGGCTTCTGGCCCCAGAAAGCCCGGGAAAATCCCAGGGGAAAAGTAAACATTCCCCTGCGGATTATTCCCTGGCATTCCCCGGACGCTTTGCATCCGGGATGGCGTCCAAAGGATGCCGGGCCAGAAGCATACTGAATACAAGCATGCTTTCGTTTCTT
>CAMOUF010000224.1 GCA_946626395.1 uncultured Clostridia bacterium | reverse complement strand
GCCAAGGCCAAGGAACGGGGCAACGACGAATTGGCCGCCAAGGCCCTGGCCCTGATCACCAGCGGAGAAGTGATGGATAAATTCCACAGCGAAGTGTTCTATCTGCCCCCCTTCACCAAGGACGCTTCCTTCGTCAAGGACGAAGCCCTCTACGCCCTGACCAGCGCCCATATCGACAATGTGTACGTGGTCAGCGAATTTGAAGGCAAGGCTTCCTTTGAAAAGGAACTGCAGGCCAATATCCAGATGATGTTCATGGGCGACCTGACTCCCCAGGAAGTGCTGGACAACACCATGGAATACTATAACGCCCAGATCAAGCAGTAATCCCTGATTCCGGGGCTCCGGCGGCGCTGCCTCCGGGGCCCTTTTTCAAAATGATTTCCGGGGAAAACCATCCAAGTATTTTATCTCCCGAGGTGCTGCCATATGACCACCGCTCCTTCCGTGAAACGAAAAATGAGCCCCCGCACCCGCAGGCAGGCTTTGATTGGCGCGGCGTATATTCTGCCCAGCTTCGTGCTGATGATGATTTTTAACGTCACGCCCATTTTCCTGTCCGTGTTCTATTCCTTTACGAAATACAACATGGCCTCCGCGCCTGTGTGGATCGGGCTGGAAAACTATCAAAAGCTGTTTGGCAACCGGGTGCTCAGCGAGGCGCTGTCCAACACCGTGCGTTACGTGCTCATCACCGTGCCGGTGCAGACGGTTCTGTCCCTGCTCATCGCAGTATTCATTGCCGAACACATGAAAAACCGCTACGGGTCGTTCCTGCGCAGCGTGATTTTCATTCCCGTCATCGTGTCGCTGATCGCCTCCGCCACGGTGTGGAACATCATGTACCAGCCCAAGGGCGGCATCATTAATCAAGCTTTGGAGCTGCTGGGCATTCCGGCGGTGAATTTCCTTGGCAAGAAGGCCAACGCCCTGCCCAGCGTGGCGGTGGTGGCCATCTGGAAAAACACGGGGTATTACATGGTGATCTATTACGCCGGAGTGATGAACGTGCCCGCCGACGTGCGGGAGGCCGCCATCGTGGACGGGGCCACGCCCATTCAGCGGTTCTGGCATATTACCCTGCCGATCCTTCGGCCCATCACCTATATGATCGTCACCCTGGGCATCATCGGCTCCTTCCAGGTGTTCGACCTGGTGTACAAAATGACGGGAGGCGGTCCCGGGCGCTCCACTTACACGGTGGCCTATGTGATCTATACCTTCGCTTTCCAGGATAAGAATTACGGCTACGCCAGCGCGGTGGCCATTTGCCTGCTGATCGTGATTTTGCTGATCCATCTGATTCAGACGGTGTTTTTTAAGGAGAAGGATGCGTGATGAAAAAGAAAAGCATGTCGGTCTGGGTGGTGATCGGCATCGTGCTGGTCACGGTGTTCGCGGTGCTGTGCCTGCTGCCGCTGATTTATATGGTGGCGGTGTCCTTCACGGATTCTGAAACCCTGTATATCAAGCTCAAGGACCTGCGCCCCAGCCTGTATAATTATTGGTACGCCATCGTGAAGCGGGATTTTGGCACCGCGCTGAAAAACAGCATCATCACCGTGGTGGGCTCCTGCCTGCTGGTGGACGCCGCCTCCGCCATGGCGGCCTATGGCTTTGAAAAAAAGCCGGTGCCCGGGAAGGAAGCCCTGTTCCAGGGATACCTGGCCACCATGATGATTCCGGGCCAGGTGGTGCTGATCCCCATGTTTGTGATGATCAACCGGGCGGGGCTCACCAATACCTACGCCGCCCTGATCCTGCCCATGGTGGGGGCCTTCGGCATTTTCCTGATGCGCCAGTTTATGGTGGCGGTGCCCAATGAATTATTGGAGGCCGCGGAAATCGACGGCTGCGGGGAAATGCGCAGGTTCCTGACCATCGTGCTGCCCCTGGTGCAGCCCGCCCTGATCACCCTGACCATCTTTACCTTCAACGCCGCCTGGAACAATTTCCTCTGGCCCCTGATCATCAACACCCGCTCGGAAATGCGGGTACTGCCGGTGACCATGTCCACCCTGGCCAGCAATTCCACCACCAATTACGGCATGGTCATGGCCGGGGCCACGCTGACCTTCCTGTTTCCCTTCGTGCTGTATATCTTCCTGCAAAAGCAGTTCGTGGAAGGCATCGCCCTGGGCGGGGTGAAGGGATAAGCATAATAGTTAGGAGTGAGGAGGTAGGAGTGAGGAGTTGAAAATTGCGCAATTTCACTCCTATGATCGTACAGCGCGAAGCGTAACCGATGAACTCCTCACTTTTTCAAATGATAACGCCTGAACAACCGAAGGGAGATGCGTATGGAACAGCTCAAGCGTTTATGGGAAAAGGATACCCTGCGGGTGATCGGCCTGATGAGCGGCACCTCCGCCGACGGCATGGACGCGGCGCTCACCGAAATCACCGGCTCCGGCACGAAAACGAAAGTAAGCACCCTAGCCTTTGTGTCCATTCCTTATTCCCGGGAAATGCGGGAAATGATTCTGCGCCTGGCTTCGGGCCGGGAAGGGAGCAGCCGGGATTTCTGCCTGTTCAGCTTCCTCCTGGGCCAGCTTTCCCTGGAAGCCTGCCTGGCGGTATGCGAAAAGGCGGGCGTCGCCCCGGACACGGTGGATTTGGTAGGCAGTCATGGGCAGACCCTGTGGCACGTGCCCAATGCGGAAGCCTTCGCCGGGTATCAGGTGCGGGGCACGCTGCAATTGGGAGAACCCTCCATCATCTGCGAGGGGCTGGGCTGTCCCGTGGTCAGCGATTTCCGGGTGCGGGATATGGCGGCGGGAGGCCAGGGCGCGCCGCTGGTGCCCTATGTGGAATATCTGCTGTACCGGAAGGAAGGGCAGACGGTGGGCCTGCAGAATATCGGCGGCATCGGCAATCTGACGGTGCTGCCCAAGGGCGGCAGGCCGGAGGATACTTATGCCTTTGACACCGGCCCCGGCAACATGGTGATGGATCAGATCGTGGAGCGGCTCACCCAGGGCAGGCAGCGCTATGACGAGGGCGGAAAAATCGCCGCCCAGGGTCAATGCAGCGAAGGGCTGCTGGGCTGGCTGCTCAAGGACCCTTACCTGAAAAAGGCCCCGCCCAAATCCACCGGGCGGGAGGCCTACGGAAAAGACTATGTGGACGCCCTGATGGAACAGGCCAATGCCATGAGCCTGTCCGGCCCCGATACCGTGGCCACCGCCTGCCGCTTTACGGCGGAATGCATCCGGGTGGCCATTGATAATCATTGCCCTGACCAGCCGGATTATCTGGTCATCGGCGGCGGCGGCAGCCGGAACCCCACCCTGCTGCGGGATATTCGCCAGGCGCTGCATATGCCCGTGCTGGTCAACGAGGATTTGGGCTTTGATAGCGACGCCAAGGAGGCCGTGGCCTTCGCGGTGCTGGCCAACGAATGCGTTCACGGCAGCTGCAATAATATGCCCTCTGTCACCGGCGCCCGGCATCCGGTGGTCATGGGAAAAATCAGCATTTGACTTGGCCCTCAAAGGAATATTTCCTGATGCGTTTTATCACGCTCCAGGCGCAGCGCCTTCATTTCAGCAGGCGTTTGTGCAGGATCGCCCCCTGGTGGCTTTTGTCAATGGCCAGCACCGCGTTATAGCATTCTTTCGCCCGTTCCCTGTCGCCCAGGCCATAGCTGCCCAGGGCGATCAGATATTCGCAGTGGGCCCGGTTGCGGATAGACAGGTCTTCATCGAACAATTGCAGATCGGGCAGGGACACGGCGAAATAGTCGATCTTCACTTGATCATAATAGTGCTTTTCGCCGTAGGAAATCAGCTTGTAGAACCGGCTGCGGGCCTTGTCTTCCCGCCCCAGGGCGCGGTTGGCCAGGCCCTGATACAGGATCATATCGGCGGGCTGGTCGTTGTAATACATGGCGGAGGCGGGCTCTTCATTGCCCGCGGCGGCCCGTTCCAGATGGCGAAGGCTTGCTTCCTCATTGCCCAGGGCCCCTTCCGCCAGGCCCAGGTAATAATGGATGTTATTGTCCTTGGCCCCTTCCAGCTTGCCTTCGCCCAGGTTATGGGGGAAGACCAGCGCCTGTTCAAACAGTTGCTTCGCCTTTTCGGCGTTGCCATTGTTCAAGGCCTGGATGCCCAACTGGGTCAGCGCTACGGCGTATTGCGTGGTCACCTTGCCTTCTCCGCCCTCCCAGGGGTGGAAGGTATGGGCCATGATCAGATCCAGCGCTTCCTGATGCCGCCCCATATTGTTGAGCAGAGCACAGTATTCGGTGTAGAGATCATCCCGTCGGAATGCGATTTCCCTGTGTTCGTCCAGGAAGGCAAAGCGGTCTTCCACGGAATAATTCAGCTTTCCGTACAATTGATGCAATTCCAGCAGCACCCGGGCGTCGGTTTCATCCAGCATGTATGCCCGTTCCATGCAGCGTCTGGCCCTTTCGGGATCATTCCGCTTGTTGTAATAGGCCAGGCTCAGGTTGCGCCACACCGTGGGGAAATCCCCGTCGATGCCGGCGGACGTTTCCCAGCAGGCAATGGCGTCTTCATACTGCCGCTTGTCATACCACAGACACCCCAGATAATAGGGCGCTTTGGCGTCCTTTTTGTTGTTTTGGAGGGCGTATTGCAGGGCCAGGATGTCCTCCAATTTGTTGGGGAAACAATAAAGGGAATCAGCGCTGGCGGCGTTTTCCAGCGCTTCCTTCGCGTAATCCTGTTCGCCGTTCAAAGCGGCGTACAGCGCCAGATGATACCACACCATGGGCGTTGGATTCGGGCAGCATTCCAGGATGAAGATGGCGTCGGCATAATAGCCCGCCTCGGCATAGTCGATGGCGCACTCGATGAAGCTGCTGGCCCTGCCGTTCATCAATTCCAGCGCCCCTTCGATATCGCCGGATTCCAGGCGGGACACGCAATCAAAGGCGTCCAGCTTCAAATTTTCTTCATACCAGCTTTCCGCTTCCAGGTTTCTGCCCAGGGAATCCAGAATCAGCCCCTTTAATGCCCTTGCTTTCAAATTATGATAGTTCTTCACCAGGCTGCGCTGGATATGCTCCAGGGCCAATTCGTATTCGCCTCGCTTGCAGTCGATGCAGGCGATATGATAATAGCCCGTTTCCTGCTCCGCTGCCGTCCAGGTGGCCTTGAAAAAAGCGTCGTAAGCTTCATCGTCCCTTCCCTGATAACGCAGGACCAGGCCCAGGTTGAGATACGCTTCGCTGTCGTAGGGGTTGGGGTTGCGTTCCGTCATGCGGGCGATGGCGGCGCGGAAAAATTTCTCCGCTTCGGCAAACTTGCCGCGCCTCAAAAGCAAAGTCCCGTAAGCGTTGTTGGCCCGGATGTCACCGGGGTCGCGCTTGAGCGCTTCCAGATAATAGGGATCGGGCAGATAAGTGGCGTGGCGGTACTGCTCCAGGTGGATGCCGGTCAAATACAATTCTTCATTCGTTAAGATCTCGTGGGGCAGCTTGGCGGGGGGCATGGGGTCAGGGATTTCCTCGATCTTCTTAGGCTGGGGCGTATAATCCAGCAGCTTCCGCCCGCCGGATGTGTATACCGCCAGCGTCAATTCCGTTTCAGGTACGGAAACATCCACCCAATCCTTGAATACATGGACCGGGCTCAAATCAGCAGTCTTGTCATATACGATCTCACCCTTGGCCGTCAGCGTCACCCGGGCGTTTTCAAACCGCTGGGTGGTATAAACGATGATCTGCGCTTTCCCGTCCTTCATTTCCAGATTCAAAACACATTCCCGGCTGGCGTTCTTTACATATCCCGCCGCCTTGTAGGGCATGAAATACTGGGTGAAGGTCTTTTCCTCAAAGGGCTTGAGCCAGGTAAAATCCGGCTGGTTATCGCAGTACATGCCGGTC
>CAMOUF010000223.1 GCA_946626395.1 uncultured Clostridia bacterium | reverse complement strand
TTTCTCGGAGGGGGACGAAGCGCGGACAGCCGCCGGTGGCGGATGTCCTGTCCGCGCTGAGATCAGCCGAAAAGGAGCAAGCTCCGCATGAAGCGGAGTTGCGACTATTGAGGTTGCGGAACTGGGGGAACCGCTCTTATAGCCAGACGGCCCGTAGGGATGCCTGGCATGGTTTCACCCAAATAACACGGTGAAAGGAGCATGGGCAAGCACAGCGCAGGCCATGCGAGGTAACGGCAAAGAGCGGTTTCCCCCACAAACTTTTATATTGAACCGCCTTTTTAGGTTTCTTCTTTCACCGCTTCCTCCGCGGCCCGGCGGGCCAGGCCCCAGGCATAGCCTTTCCGGATCAGGGATTGGGTGATTTTTTTTGTGTCCTTCTGGAATTTCCTGCACAGCTTTCGGGCCTGGGCCAAAGCGCGCTGATACTCTTCTTCTTCCGGAATCGCGTCCAGAGCGGTCTGGGCCTGATCGGCGGAAACGCCCTTCATGCGCAATTCCTGAGCAACCCGGTTTTTCCCGTACTTCCGGGAGCGATGATGCACCCAGGTTTCCGCAAAGCGCTGGTCAGACACCAGGTCATGAAGCCCCAGGGTATCCAGCACCCGGGAAACGGTTTCCTCGTCGTAATGGGAGCGGCGCAGCCGGGCACGGATTTCCTGCTGGCTGCGCTCCCGCAGGGTCAGAAACTTGACCGCCGCTTCCAGGGCGTGGGGATAGCCCCGCTGCCGGATATACAGCCGGTATTCCTCCGGGTCCAAGGGCTGGTTCACATGCAGCCGCCGCTCCAGAAACAGGGCCGAGGGAATTTTCAGTTCTTCCCCGCTCATCATTTTGACCGTGGCAACGCCACCCCGGCGCGTGATTTCAACGACCCGATCCATTCTGGGCCTCCTGGCTGAAAAATAAACGCAGCATATCATGATTCATATCCGCCAGCACCCCCCGGCGGGCTTCGCTGGCCCCGGTGGTGAGCAGGGCCATGCCCCGTCTTTTTTCCGGGTCGAAGAACAGGCCGTGCACCGCGCCGTAGGCCATGCCCTGGTGGCCGTAAATCAAGTGTTTGCTGATCTTTGGCTCCCTTAGCACGAAGGTGAACAAGCCCTGGGAAAGGTTGCGGGCGCGCGCGCCAAAGGGGACAGCGATTTTCCGCATTTCCTCCAGGCTTTCCCGGGTCAGAAAGCCGGGCTCCATGGCGGCCATGCCCAGCTTGCTGAGCGCCATAGCGGACACGCACAGGGCCCCATGGGCCAGATTGTAATGCTTTTCAGGATCTTCGACGGCCTCGAAAAGAGGCCGGGCCCGGCGCTCCGCCGCGTTAAAATTCGGGGTCTTGGCCCGGGGCAGGATGCGGATGGCGTCAGCCAAATCCCCCTTTACCTTCTGGGGATAATAGGTGGCGGCCACCCCCAAGGGAATAAACACCGTTTCCTGCATCAGTGATTCAAAATTCTCTCCCGTGGCCGCCTCCAGCACCGCCCCAGCCAGGCCCGCGCCTAAATTGGAATATTCCCATGTTCCCGGCGTGCCCTCCCAAACGCGCTGATCGCTTAATATTTCGCTGAGGGATGCGCCACGGGCGATGCCGCTGTTGTAGCCTTCGCTGTCCCGAATGCCTGCCGTGTGGGTCATCAGGGAACGCAAGGTGATCGCTCTTGTCTTAGGCAGCCTGCCTGCAAGGGGCGACGGCAGATATTCCCCAATCTCCGTGTCCAGGTCGATTCTGCCCATTTCCCTGAGCTTCATGATTCCCAGGCCGGTGACAAGCTTGCTCACCGACGCGGCGCGAAACACCGTAGCCGGGTCCACGGGCCAGCCGGAGGGATGCGCTATGCCATAGGCAAGATACCCCGTCACGCCCCGATCGTCAAAGAGCGCCAGGGAAGCCCCCAGGCAGCGGTGGTTTTTCAGGATTTTTTCCACAGTTGCGGCAGCGTCTTCGGTAAAATCGGTGGCGTTTATTTTGCCCGAAGCGGGCAAACAACGAAGCGCCATTCGGTACAGGCTCCAGTTTTTCATTTGAACCACCTTCCTTTCATGAAGGTTTGGGAATAATCCGGGAAAAAGCAGGGCACAATGCAGCTGTACCCATCATGAAAAAGGAGGGAAACAAAATGCCCAATCAAAACGGATGCGCCCTGACCAGCAAGGATTTGAGTGTGCTGGAGGATCAGCTGACCCACATGGCCATGTGCTGCCATGTGGCGGAGCATCACGCCGACGCCTTCCAGAACCAGCAGCTCAAGGGCCTGGCCACCACCATCGCCCAGCATCACCGCCAGCACTACAACGCGCTGTACGCGTTTCTCAACGGCTGCCAGTAAGGGAGGGGAAAAGAATGAATCAGCAGAACAATAACATGAACCAAGCCCAGGAGCTCAGCGACCAGGAGCTGGCCTTTGACCTGCTCTATCAGGAAAAAGCGCTGCTGACCAATATCGCTTCCGAGGTGCTGGAAGCCAGCCAGCCCGGCATGCGCCAGGTGCTCAACGACTGCTATATGTCCATCGGCCAGGATCAGCTGGAAATCTTTAACCAGATGCAGCAGCAGGGCTGGTATCCCGTGAAGGCCGCCCAGGCCCAGGACGTGCAGACCGCCAAGCAGAAGTACCAGAATTTCCTGTGATCGCTTGCTATGGGTATTTCTTTTTCTGGGGGAAACCTCTCTTTGGAGCCCAAAGAGAGGTTTCCCCCAGACCCCTTTCCGAGAAAAGCAATTGCGGATAAAACCATGATTTTGAATTCTTTTTGTCTTCCGCTATTGCTTGAAAAAACAAACATGAACCGTTTCGGGGAAGAGCGAAAACAACAGGTACGTGCGCTTCCCTGTTTTATTGCGCTCTGGTCACCAGCCGCTCCTGGCAGCGCTTGAGCCAGGGTCCCTTTAAATAATAGACGATAAACAGGATGGACGTGATGGTCCAGGTGGCGGGGTAGCTGACCATGGTGAGCGGAATGCTGGGGTGACGGGACACATAGCCCAGCAGCCAAATTAGCCGCAGCACGCATACGCCGCAGAGGGTAAACAGGGTGGGGGCCACCGATTCCCCCGCCCCGCGCAGGGCGCCGGACAGGATTTCCACGCAGGTGTAGGTGACATAGAAAGGCGCGATCATGCGCAGAATTTCCATGCCCCGCTCGATGACCACATCTTCCGAAGCAAAAAGACGATAAACATGCTGGCCAAACAGGAGCAGTAAAACGCTGCACAGCGCGGAGCCGCCAAAGGCCATGAGCAGGCATTGGCGCACGCCTTTTTTCACCCGGTCAAACTTCATGGCTCCAAAGTTCTGGCCCACGAAGGTGGTAATGGAAATGCCGAAGGCGTTCAGGATCATCCATTGGAAGCCGTCCATGCGGCCCCAGGCGCTCCAGGCGGCGGACACGTCGGTGCCAAAACCGTTGACGAAGGTTTGAATCAGCACATTGGAAATGGAATACATCACCGATTGCAGTCCGGCGGGCAGGCCGATGCGCACGATCCGGGTCAGCAGGTCGCCGTGGAAACGGATTTTGCGCAAATCCAAATGATACGCCTGGCTGGAGCGCATCAGCACCACCAGCACCAAAATTGCGCTGACCGTTTGGCTCAGGATGGTGGCCCAGGCAGCGCCGGACACCCCTAAATCCAGCCCCATCACGAAGAACAGATCCAGCACGATATTGGTCATGCATGCTGCGATCAGGAAAAACAGAGGCCGACGGGAATCTCCCACTGCCCGAAGAATGCCGCTGCCCACATTATAAATCAGGGAGGGGATCATGCCCAGGAAATACACCCGGATATACGCGATGGCAGGCTCCATCACGTCCTCCGGCGTGCGCATCCAGCGCAGCAGGGTAGGAGAGAAAAAATAACCAAACACCGTCAGCGCCAGGCCCGCCGCGATGCACAGCGCCATGGCGGTGTGCACCGTGCGGGAGACTTGGGCTTGCTGCCGCGCCCCGTAAAACTGGGAAATGATGACCGTCGCGCCGGAGGACAAGCCGATGAAAAATCCCACGATCAGGTTGATCAAGTTGCCTGTGGAGCCGCCCACAGCCGCCAGCGCCTGCTTGCCCACGTATTTGCCCACGATCATGGCGTCGGCTGTGTTATACAATTGCTGGAAAAAAGTGCCCAGCAAAATAGGAAAGAAAAAAATCAGAATCTGCTGCCAGATCACGCCATCAACGATACCGTAGCCGGCGTTCCGGTTTTTGCTTTTCTCCATGGTGCCGCTCCTTTTGATTCGGCGGTCTGTGATCCGAACCCTCTGCTATCATAATGCTTTCCCCGCGCCCGGTCAATGGGGAAGAAAGAAATATTTTTCGCAGCTGATCAGACGTTTAGAACACTTTATGTAACTATTTCTGGGGGAAACCATTCTTTGGAGCCCAAAGAATGGTTTCCCCCAGACCCCCATCCAAGAAAAGCTATTCGGTAAAATCATAAAAGGAATCTACTATATTGGCTTCCGCTGTTATGATAAGAAACGAAAGCATGCTTGTATTCAGTATGCTTCTGGCCCGGCGTCCTTTGGACGCCATCCCGGATGCAAAGCGT
>CAMOUF010000222.1 GCA_946626395.1 uncultured Clostridia bacterium | reverse complement strand
CGGGGCAGGTGATGGCCCCGTCGAAGTTCTCGATGAAGATGTAATCGTTGCCGCAGGACTGCATCTTGGCGAAGTGGATCTTCTGCCGCCAGGCCCGCATGTGGTTGATGTCGATGAGCTCGATGTTCTGGGCCGTGAACCGGGACACCATGATATCGGCCAGGGCCCCGGCGGTGTCCAGGGAGGTCAAGCAGGGGATGCCAAGCTGCATGGCTTTCCGGTGCAGCACGGTATAGTCCCCGATGGTGGCATCCTTCACTGCCCCGGTGTACACGATGTAATGCACGCTGCCGCTTTCCATCAGCGATGTGATTTCATCGTTCTCCGTGGCGTTGGCCACGGCGGTCACCGGGATGCCCAGGCTTTCAATGGCCTTGGCGGTGCCGGTGGTGGCATACAGGTTCAGGCCCAGGTCATAGAACCGCTTGGCAAGCGAAATGATTTCCTGATAATCGTTTTCCTCTACGCTCAGCAGCACGCCGGTCTTGCCCTTGCTCAGCGCCGAGGGCACCTTGAAGCCCGCGGCGGTGAGGCCCTTGAACAGGGCTTCGGGCAGCGTCTTGCCGATGCCCAGCACCTCGCCGGTGGATTTCATTTCAGGCCCCAGGATGCTGTTGGCGTCGTTGAGCTTTTCAAAGGAGAATACCGGCACCTTGGCCGCCACGTAGGGCGGGGTGCGGTACAGGCCGCAGCCGTAGCCCAAGTCGATGAGCTTCGCCCCCAGCATCACCTTGGCTGCCAGGTCCACCATGGGCACCTTCGTCACCTTGCTGATATAGGGCACCGTGCGGCTGGCCCGGGGGTTCACCTCGATGACGTACAGCTCATCGTTGTAGATCAGATATTGGATGTTCACCAGGCCCTTGGTGCCCAGGGCCAGGGCCAGCTTTTCGGAGCAGTCCACGATCTTTTTCAGGAATACGTCGTTCAGGTTGAAGGGTGGGTACACGGCGATGGAGTCGCCGGAGTGCACGCCTGCCCGTTCGATATGCTCCATGATGCCGGGAATCAGTACGTCGGTGCCGTCGGAAATCACGTCCACTTCCAGCTCAATGCCGGGCAGATACTGGTCGATCAGCACAGGATTCTCGATCCCGCCGGACAGGATTTTTTCCATGTAGGCCACGGTCTGGGCCTTGGAGCGGGAAATGGTCATGTTCTGGCCGCCAATGACGTAGCTGGGCCGCAGCAGCACGGGATAACCCAGTTCCTCGGCGGCATTCACCGCTTCCTCCAATGTGTTCACGCCCATGCCCCGGGGACGGCGGATGCCGAACTGCTCCAGCAGCTTATCGAACCGGGCGCGGTCCTCGGCAATGTCGATGGATTCAGCACTGGTGCCCAGAATGCGGATGCCGTGCTGATCCAGATACTGGGTCAGCTTGATGGCGGTCTGCCCGCCGAAGGCCACCACCACGCCCACGGGCTGCTCCACCTGAATGATCTGCATCACGTCCTCCGGGGTCAGGGGTTCAAAGTACAGGCGGTTGGCGGTGTCGTAGTCGGTGGAAACTGTTTCGGGATTGTTGTTGACGATGACCACGTCATAGCCCATTTCCTGGAGCGTCCACACGCAGTGCACGGAGGAATAGTCAAATTCAATGCCCTGGCCGATGCGGATGGGGCCGGAGCCCAGCACCATCACCACCGGCTTTCCGCTGCGGGGAAAACTGCGGGCGTCACAGGCAGCGTCACAGCAGGAATAGAAGTACGGCGTGCGGGCCGAAAATTCCGCCCCGCAGGTGTCCACCATCTTGTAGCTGGCAGACCAATCAGGAAGGCGATCGGCGTGAAACAGACGTCGAATGGCCCCGTCCGGGTATCCCCACCGTTTCAGCCGTTCATAATCCCCTGTCTGTAAGCCGGTATGGTTGATGCGGTTCTCCAGCATCGCCATGGCCTGCAAACGCGAAAGAAACAAGCGGTCAATTCTCGTCAGCGCGAAAACATCATCCACCGTCATGCCTGCTTTCAATGCTTCAAACACGGTAAACAGCCGATGATCATCCTGCTTTTTCAGCCGGAAGGAGATGGATTCATTCGTCAATGGCAAAGCATTTAAGGTATCCAGCCCGATTTCCGCCCCACGAACCGCCTTCATCAACGCTTCTTCAAAGCTCTGCCCGATGGCCATGACCTCGCCGGTGGCTTTCATCTGCGTGCCAAGGCTGCGGGAAGTGCCCTGGAATTTATCAAAGGGCCATTTGGGAATTTTGACCACCACATAGTCCAATGTGGGCTCAAAAAACGCGCTGGTTTGTCCGGTCACGTCGTTGCGAAGCTCGTCCAGGGTGTAGCCCAGGGCAATGCGGGTGGTGATTTTGGCGATGGGGTATCCGGTAGCCTTGCTGGCCAAGGCGGAGGAACGGGACACCCGGGGGTTGACCTCGATCACGGCGTATTCAAAGGACTCGGGATTCAGCGCAAACTGGCAGTTGCAGCCGCCCTCGATGCCAATAGCCTCGATCATTTGCAGACTGGCGGTACGCAGCATTTGGTATTCCTTGTCGGAGAGCGTCAGCGTAGGAGCCACCACGATGCTGTCCCCGGTGTGGATGCCAACGGGGTCCACGTTCTCCATGGAGCACACGGCAATGGCATTTCCCAGATGATCCCGCAGGGTTTCAAACTCGATCTCCTTCCATCCGGCAATGCACTTTTCCACCAGGATCTGATGGATGGGCGAAGCGTCCAGCCCTACTTTGGCAGTGGAAAGCAGGGCAGCTTCATCCTCACAAATACCGCCGCCCGTGCCGCCCAGGGTGTAAGCCGGGCGCACGATCACGGGATAGCCGATTTCCCGAGCGGCGCTCTGGGCGCTGTCCAGCGTTTCGGCGATTTGGGATGGCACGCAGGGCTGACCGATCGCTTGCATGGTATCGCGGAACTGTTCCCGATCCTCCGCTTTTTCGATGGCCCCTATGGACGAGCCCAGCAGCCGCACACCGAATTCATCCAACGTGCCGTCCCGGCTCAGCTGCATGGCAAGGGTCAGCGCCGTCTGCCCGCCCAGCCCGGCCAGCAGCCCATCGGGGCGTTCCTTTTCGATGATGCGGCGCAGGACAGGCGCGGTCATGGACTCCAAATAGATATGATCGGCCAAATGCTGATCCGTCATGATGGTGGCCGGGTTGGAATTGACCAGCACCACCTCCACGCCCTCCTCCCTCAGCACCCGGCAGGCCTGGGCTCCGGCATAGTCAAATTCCGCCGCCTGGCCGATCACGATGGGGCCGGAGCCGATGACCAGCACCTTGCGGATAGATAGATCCTTAGGCAT
>CAMOUF010000221.1 GCA_946626395.1 uncultured Clostridia bacterium | reverse complement strand
CGTCTCCCACGCCCCGCGGCCCGTTTTCACCCCCCTTCATTCCCCGGTCCATGGGCCTCCAATACCCCCCCAGCCACACCAGGGGATTGAACCAATGCACCGCGCAGCACAAAAGACGCAGCACATTCCAAACAGGATCCAGATTCTTGATATGGCACACCTCGTGGGTGAGCACCTGAATGGCTTCCTGGGGCCTGGCCGTCAAGGGCAGGGCGATATAGGGCCGGAATAAGCCCACCAGGCAGGCGCTGGGCAGCGGATCGGTAAAGTACACGGGCACGGGCTTTACCTTTCTTTCCGCGCACATTTTTTCATACTGCTCCTTGAGCTTGCCGCTGATTTCCTCGATGCGGCCGGAACGCAGATACCAGCGGAAACGCACGTTGGAAAAGGCGAACCAAAGCAGCACCGCCGCCACGCCCAGCAGATAGAGCTGAGCCAGGGTAATGGTCAGGGTGGCGGATTCAATGCCGCTATTGATTTCAAACACCCTGTTGCCCGCCGAGATCTGATTCGCGCTGTAAAGATTCATGGCCAAATCTGTCAGCGCGTCATGCAGGCGCACCTTCACCTGCCCGGCAATGGGCCGGATGGCGGTGTCCTGGGCGTTGGGCGAGCGAATAAAAGCGATCCAGGGATTGGGCAGGGTCAAAGGCAGAAGCAGCCTGGCCGCTACCAGCAGCCAGCCGAAGCAGATGGCCGTGTTTCCCAATTGTTTTCGCAGGAATTTCCGCAGCACCGTCATCAGCACAATGGCGATGCTGGCCATGATGTTGGCCTCGATGAGAAAATTATAGATCAATGCGGTTCGCATTTTTCTTCCTCCTGTATATCAATTGCGGTATTTACTTCCCCGTGTTCTTTTTCACTTCGTCCAGGATTTCCTGGATCTCTTCCACCGTCAGATCCCCGGAGGAAACCAGATGGTTCACCAGCAGGGAAGCCTTGCCCTTGAAGATATGGGAGAGGAATTTCCGGGTCTGCTCGGTGGAGGCTTCCTCCTTCCCCACGGCGGGGGTGTAAGTTTTCTGCGGCCCGGATTCGTCCACCTTTACCGTGCCCTTCTCCTCCATGCGCTTGAGCAGGGAGATCACCGTGTGCCGCGTCCAGCCCATGGTGGGCTCCAGGGTTTTCATGATTTCGCTCATGGTGCGGGGGGAGCGGTCCCACAGCACCTCCAGGATTTTCCATTCCGCGTCTGTGCATTGAATCGGCATATTAACGAACCTCCTTTTTAGGGTAAACAGCTGCTTACTCTATGAGTATACAATTGCCTACTCAATCTGTCAATAGGGTCATATCATTTGTTACAATTCAGAATGAATGTTTTTCCTTATCTATACATTTGTTGGAAGAAAAAAGTCGGGACGGATAACCGCCCCGACAAGCTGTCCTGCCAGCAATCGTATAAAAATCAATTATTTTGAGTCGATAAGTATTTCACAAATCCGCGGCTTTCTGCCATGCGTCAGGCAAAATGAACAGCATGGTCAGGCCCATGGCGCACAGAACCATTCCCGCGATCGCTTCCTGGCTTATTTCGTTTGCTCCTTTCCTGCCATCAAGGGCGCAAATTCCCCGTCCGGAGCAGCGTCAAACGGAAAAGCCCGTGCCGATTGCAAAAAGCATACAGGCCGCTTACACGGCTACGCTTGAACCGCGCTTCCGCATTGCCTTCCGGGTATAGCTTCACGATTTGCAGCCCCTGATCCGACATCGCTGCAAAGAACGAAATAAAATGCTCCTTGGTCATGGGATGGTTCATGGAAACAAAGATTTCGTCCTCGACGTTTTCCGTGTGAATCGGATGGCTTTCATCCGTTGGCTCGTGCGTAAGCTTCGGCAGCACGATGCCGCAGCAGCTGATCACCGCTTCTCCCGTGGCGCAAATCACATTGCCGCAGGCGGGGCAGACATAAAAGACGCTTTTGAGCATGTTGAATGCGCGGTTCCGATTCCGGATATCCGCCCCGGACAGCAGTTCGATCACGGAAATATCCAGCGCTTTTGCCAGCGGCTGCAGCAGGCTGATATCGGGAAAGCCCTTTCCTGTTTCCCACTTGCTCACTGCCTTCGCGCTCACATGGATGCGCTCCGCCAGCTCCTCCTGGGTCAGCCTTTTTGCTTCCCGCAGGCTTTTGATCGCAGCGCCGGTTACATAGTTATCCATTGCTTTCGCCTCCTTACGAGGCCAGTTTACCATGCGGATTCAGGAAGGGCAACCTACGAAGCGTAGAGCAAGGACCTGACGCCATGGCCATGGATGCAGCGCCTTTCTGGAAACCATAACTCTTTCTAAAACAGGGAAAGCTGCTCATATGGTTTTGGAAACGCCCGCATATATTCAAAGCAATCCTCTGGCTGATGCAGGATGCCATGATTCTCGCAAAAAGAATGAAACAGGCCCATGAGCGTATCGCTGCGGTGGCTGGGCACTTCATAAGCATTCCCGTAAAGCTGGACGTATTTTTCTTTTAACCCGGGAAAATGACGGTCCAGGGCGGCATAATAGTATTCCCGATCTCCTTCCCGCAGGGTCAAGCCCATGCCGAAGCAGATGATTCCGTGAACGCCCGCTTCCGCACAGGCGTTCAGCAGCGAAAGAATATTCTCTTCCGTATCGTTGATAAAGGGCAGAATGGGGGAAAGCCATACGACGGTGGGAATATGCTTTTCCCGCATTTTATGGAGCACCTCCAGCCGCCGCTGGGTATTGCACACATGCGGCTCCACGATCCGGCAAAGAGCGGGATCGAAGGTGGTCAGCGTCATTTGCACCACGCATTTGGTTTTGCGGTTGATCGCGTCCAGCAGCTCCAGGTCATCCAAGATTCGGTCGGACTTGGTCTGTACGGCCGCGCCAAAGCCGTAATGAAGGATGATTTCCAGGCATTGCCGGGTCAGGCGCAATTGCTGTTCGCAGTGCATATAGGGGTCGGACATGGAACCGGTGCCGATCATGCAGGGATTTCGTTTCCCGCGCAGCGCTTTTTCCAGCAGCTGGGGAGCGTTGCGCTTCACTTCGATATCTTCAAAGGCATGGGTAAATTGGTAGCAGGCGCTGCGGCTGTCGCAGTAAATACAGCCGTGGGTGCAGCCCCGATAAATATTCATGCCGAAGGAGCCGTGCCCGCCGGTGAGGATGCCCTTGGCGTCTACAAAGTGCATTTTTTCCGTTACTCCTTTTTCAAAGCGCAGAAAAATAAAAATGTGGGAAATCCTGCCCTGGTTGTGCCCTTGAGCAGGCTTTCCCACAATATGCTTTAGAAATTACGGGTCATATCGTACCGTTCATAGAATTCCCTGCGGTAATCCAGGAACCGGTCCTCGGCGATAGCCTGGCGGATTTCTTCCATCATGCGGATCAGGAAGCGCAGGTTATGGATGGAGGTGAGCCGGCCGCCGGTGATTTCTTCTGCTTTGAGCAGATGCCGCACATAGGCGCGGCTGAAATGCTGGCAGGCGTAGCAGTCGCAGCCTTCCTCGATGGGGGTAAAGTCCCGGGCGTATGCGGCGTTGCGCACCACCAGCCTGCCATTGCGGGTAAAGCAGGTGCCGTTGCGGGCAATGCGAGTGGCCAGCACGCAGTCGAACATATCCACGCCCCGCAGGATACCTTCCAGGAAGCAGTCCGGCGTGCCCACACCCATCAAATACCGGGGCTTGTTTTTGGGCAGATGGGGCTCGATCTTTTCCAGCATGTCATACATGATGGGCTTGGGTTCGCCCACGGACAGGCCGCCGATGCCGTAGCCGGGGAAATCCATATCCGCCAGCGTCTTGGCGGATTCGATGCGCAAATCTTCATAGAAGGCGCCCTGCACGATGCCAAACAGCGCCTGGTCGGACCGGGTGTGGTGCTTCTTGCAGCGCTCGGCCCAGCGGTGGGTACGGTGCATGGCTTCCTCGGCGGTTTTCCGGTCGCAGGGGTAAGCGGAGCAAACGTCGAAGGCCATGGCGATATCCGCGCCCAGGGCCTGCTGAATATCCATGGAAATTTCGGGACTGATGAACTGTTTGCTGCCATCCAGATGGCTGCGGAAGGCCGCGCCTTCCTCGGTGATTTTGCGCAGCTCAGAAAGGGAAAATACCTGGAAGCCGCCGCTGTCCGTCAGGATGGGGTGATGCCAGTCCATGAAAGCATGCAGCCCGCCAGCCTCCCGGACGATGTCTTCCCCGGGACGCAGATGCAAATGATAGGTGTTGGAGAGGATGATCTTGGCGTTGATCTCTTCCATTTCCCGGGGCGTCATGGCCTTCACGGTGGCCTGGGTGCCTACGGGCATATAAATGGGCGTTGGAATATCGCCGTGGGGCGTGTGCAGCACCCCCAGGCGCGCCCCGGATTGCTTGCAGGTGTGCAGCAGTTCAAAGGTGACAGGATTGCTCATGACGGTTGATTCTCCATTATTTGTTGTGATGGGGGAAGAAGGCAATAGGCAATAGGTGACAGGCAATAGATATTTTGCGCTGCGGCTGTAGATAATTATCGATTCACAAGTCAACAGGGCAAACAAATTCTCTATTGCCTATTGCCTGATGCCTATTGCCTAATCTCCCAAATCTCTTTCGCTGTCTTTCCCTTACGCCTCCTGGATGGCGGCGGGCTTGATCTGGGGCCAGATGGTTTCCAGGCCCTTGAGCTCCCGCTCGAAATACAGCCAGGGCTTTTCTTCGGGCACGGGAGCGATAAAGAGCATATGTTCCTTGGAAATGGGATGGTCAAAGGACAGGCGCATGCCCCACAGGGCGATCTGCTCTTTGCCCTTGCCGTTGCCGTAGCGGTGGTCGCCCCAGAGGGGGAAGCCGGCGTGCTGCATTTGCACCCGAATCTGATGGGCCCGGCCCGTTTCCAGCTGGATGGCCACCAGGCTCAGGCCGTCCCGATGGGCCACGGTGCGGCCATGGAGGATGGCTTCCTTGCCCTGGAGCTTGAGGTAAGAGGGGATGACGGTGACCATATTCTTTTCCGGGTCCTTGGCCAGATAATCCACATAGGTGAATTGATCGGGGGTTTCCCCCTCCACCACCGCCACATACTGGCGGTTCAATTCGTGCAGCTTCACCTGTTCAGACAGCCTGGCCGCTGCCTTGCTGGTGCGGGCGAAAGCCAGCAGGCCGCCCACGGGACGGTCCATCCGGTGCACCAGGCCAATGTAGGCTTCGCCGGGCTTGTTATAGGTTTCTTTCACATATTCTTTTATTTGATCCAGCAGGTTTTCGTCTCCGGTGTCGTCACCCTGGGTCAGCAGGTTCTGGGGCTTCACCGCTACGATCACATGATTGTCCTCATACAGAATGGTGGGCTTATCCATTGATGATACCTCCAAAGGTTATTCAGCAGGCTAACGTTATTGTTCGCCGATCCATCTGCCGGTGGCCCCGCAGGGCAACACCCCGCCGGAGCGAACAGGCAGGCACAATTCCTGGGAATCAATGCGCCCGCCAAACCTCCGGGATACGGTTTTGCCCAATATGTTTTGCAGCACGGCGGGCTGGAAGCCGGTGGTGTAGCTGTTAATGAAGAAAAAGAGCGGGTCGTCGCTGAGCACGTTGGCGCAAATGTCCGCCAGGTTGAACAGCTCGTTTTCCAGCTTCCACACTTCACCTGTGGGCCCCCGGCCATAGCTGGGCGGGTCCATAACCACGCCGTCGTATTTGCTGCCCCGGCGGATTTCCCGCTTTACAAAGGCCAGCGCGTCCTCAATAATAAATCGGAAGCTGGTTTCAGGCAGCCCGGATAATTCCCGGTTTTCCTTGGCCCAGAGCACCATGCCCTTGGCGGCGTCCACGTGGGTCACATGGGCCCCCGCCGCAGCGCAGGCCAGGGACGCGCCGCCGGTGTAAGCGAACAGATTCAGCACCCGCGCCCCGGGACGGCTTTTCAGCATGCCCGCCATGGCGTCCCAATTGGCGGCCTGTTCGGGAAACAGGCCGGTGTGCTTAAAGCCGGTAGGACGCACATAAAACTTGAGATCGTTATAAGAAATCACCCATTTCTCCGGCAGCGCGGCGCGAAATTCCCATGCGCCGCCCCCTCGTTCGCTGCGGGTGTAATGGGCCTGGGCTTTCTCCCATTGCTTTTCATTTTCCCGGGGCCAGATCACCTGCGGGTCGGGCCGGGCCAAAATCACATCGCCCCAACGCTCCAGCTTTTCCCCGCCGCCGGTATCCAGCACTTCAAAGTCCTTCCATCCATTGGCAATAAACATGAGCCCCTCCTACACATAAACACTCATGATAGATTATAGCATGAAAAAAACGGCCTTACAAGTGAAAAAATAAAAGGCTCAATGCAAAAGCTTGTGGGGGGAACCGCTCTTTGGATGCCAAAGAGCGGGTCCCCCCACACCCCCCTCCGAGAAAGCAATCATAAAATTAATAAATACCGATCTTCTTTTTCCTATGCTTTGGAAGGAAGAGTCAAGGATTGATTGGTATCTCCACAAGATTTTGTAGTGGGCCCAAATCAATGATCTATCATGTATCCGGCAGCAAGCCTCCAATAAAAAACCGCGCCCTCTGATGGCGCGGGGGAGAATAGAAGTTATTGGCTGATGGGAGCAATCACGCCGCTGTCCATTCGATAGGCGTTGTCCGCATAGGAAAGGGCGTCTGATTCGTGAGTCACCAGAAACACGGTTTTTCCTTCCTTCGCGGCGGCTTGCAGCAGGGATAACACGAGTTTTGTGTTTTCATCGTCCAGATCGCCGGTGGGCTCGTCCGCCAGGATCACGGGGGAATCCTGGGCCAGGGCCCGGGCAATGGCGGCGCGGCGCAGTTCCCCGCCGGAAAGCTCCCGGGGCATAGCACTGGCAAGCTGGGAAATGCCAAGAGCTTCCATCCACTTTTCTGCCTGCTTGTCCCGGTTTTGGCGCAGCAGCATCCCCGGCAGCAAAATGTTTTCCAGCACCGTCAGGGAATCCACCGTGCTGCGGCCCTGGGGGATCACGGCGATTTTTTCATTCCGCAGACGGGACAGGGCGGGATCGGTCAGGCTGTACAGATCCGTTCCGTCCAGATGGATCTTTCCGCTGTCCGGGGTCAATAAACCGGAGAGCATATGCAGCAGGGTGGTTTTTCCGGAGCCGCTGCGGCCCATGAGCACGGTGACGCGTCCAGGTTCCAAGGATAAGCTGAGGGGCTTGACGGCTTCAAAATAATTGGCTTCGCCGGTTTTGCGGAAATACCGCTTGCTGATGTTTTCGGCTGTCAAGGTCATTTGCTTTACGCTCCTTCCCGTAAGGTGCTGCCGGGGTCCACCCGGCTCAGCCGCGCCGCGGCCAAAGCGCTGACAGAAGCGCCGATCAGGCAGGTGAGCAGAACGGAGGCGGCAAACAGCCCCACAACCGTGGTCAGGGACGGCATCAGATAGGGGAGACCCAGCGGCAATTCAATCAGCGTGGTAAACGGAAATACTACAGCGGCCGCAAAACCGCCGCCCAGCAAGCCCCCCTGCAAGCCGTAATACGACTATTTCCG
>CAMOUF010000220.1 GCA_946626395.1 uncultured Clostridia bacterium | reverse complement strand
GAGGGCTATGTCCAGCTGCCCGACGGCCTCGTGGGCCGGGGCGAGCATTTCGTGCTGGAAATCCGGGGCGACAGCATGATCACCGCCGGCATCATGAATGGCGACTATGTGGTGGTCAAGCGGCAGCAAACGGCGCAGAACGGCGACATCGTGATCGCCATGATCGACGACGAGGCCACCTGCAAACGCTATTTCAAGGAGCCCGACCGGATTCGCCTCCAGCCAGAAAACCCCCGGATGCGGCCCATCTACGCCCGGGAGGTCACCATCCTGGGCTTGGTGGTCGCGGTGTACCGGGTGTATAACGGTAATTATAAGCCCACAAGATAACAAAAAACGATAATAAAAAAGCCGATCGGATCTGTGCCGGTCGGTTTTTCATGTGCGGCAAAGCGCGGCCTGTAAGCCGGGTTCTGTCGAGAATGGCCATCTATCCAGACGCGAAGTCGCCAACGCGCTCAAGCGATACTGCGGGAACAGGGCGGGCCGCCCTGTGCGTTCCCTACATCTTGCACCGGATGGGGTTTACATGACGGCACAGTCGCCAGGCCGCCGGTGCGCTCTTACCGCACCTTTCCACCCTTACCGGGGTTTCCCCCGGCGGTATCTCTCTGTTGCACTCGCCTTGGAGTCGCCTCCACCTGCCGTTAGCAGGCATCCTGCCCTGCGGTGCCCGGACTTTCCTCATGCCTTTCGGCCTGCGGCCATTCAGCCGCCTTTGCCACAGGGGCTATTATACTCCAGTCCTGCTTTTTCGTCAACCGCATTGTCGATATACAGAATAAATACAATTTCAATAAAAAAGAGGCTTGATTTCCATATAATGGTATGATAAGATAGTATTGGTAAAATTCGATGCTGTCTTACGTTGCATCGAAGGAGAAGGAAGGCACCCCCTCGCCAACCTTCTCCCCATTTTTTTATTGTGTCAGTTAGGAGTGAGGCGTTAATCGTCTGCGCTTCGAGCAATAGAACAATTTTCAACTCCTAACTCCTCATTCCTCACTTTGTGGATTAAAGCGTTCTTTCTCCTTTTGGCCAAACAGCTCTTATTGCGCCGCTTCCACCACCGCGAAAAACGCTGGCTTGGGGTTCCCCTGGGCATCGAACAGCAGGGGATGCTTGTCGGCACGCCAGCTTTGATTGTCCCGGACGCCCCACACCTGCACGGCGTCTGTCTGATCGGCGTATTCCAGCATCAGGCGCATGATGTCCCCATACATAGCGGCCTGCTTTTGATAGTTTTCATTGGAAACGGCATTGATGCCGATATCCAGTTCGCTGACCCGCAGCCGCAGCTTCATTCCCGCGATCCTGCGCACGGCGGCGGTGATGGACGCCATGGAGGGGAAGGTAATTTCATGATGCATCTGGAAGCCGTAGCCGTCGATGTTGCCCTCCTCCATCACGCTTTCCAGCAGCCGGACGATGCCGTTCTGCTTGCCGGGCATGGCGGTGTTATAGTCGTTATAATACAGCAGGGTTCCTTCGGCGGCGTATTTCCGGGCAAATTCAAAGGCCCGGCACACAAAATCCTCGCCCACGGTTTTCACCCAGTTGGACGCGCGCAATTGATTGGTTCCGTCGTCAATGGCCTCATTCACCACATCCCAGCTGACGATGACGCCGGGATAGTTTTCCTTCATATACTCAAGCACCTGGCGGATATAGTTTTCCATCCGGCCCAGCATAATTTCCCGGCTGACCAGTGGCTTTCCTGTATCGTAACCTTCATGGAAGAACGCCTCCGGCGTCTGGGAATGCCACACCAGCACATGGCCGTGCACCTTGATGCCATGGGCCTGGGCATAATCCAGCAGGGGCTTTGCGCTGTCAAAATGGACGGCCACGGCGGTTTCATCCTCCGCCGCTAATTTTCGGCTGCCGTTTACATCCAGCACCGCGTCGGGCTTTAATTCGTTTTCCGGAGTCAGAATGCTGAACTGGGAAGCGTTAAAGGCCATGGCTTCCTGGCTGCGGGCCAGATGGCCGGGCACGCAGGCGCCAAAATCAAACTTGCCCGCATACGCTTCCTTGAGGGAAGGAAGCTCGCCTTCCACCGGGAGCAGCACAGGTTCTTCTTCTTTTATATTTGACATTTTCTCCATCCCTTCCGGCCCATAGATCCTGAAAAATCGGATATCAAAAGAAAGGCTGGGCGCGTTCACCGTTTCCACATACAGCACGTACCGGTCGAAGAGGCCGGGGGTATAGTCTCCGCTCAGGGTGGTCCATTCCCCGCGTTTGGCCGTGCCCCGGGCCAGGTTTTCATAGCTTTCCGCGCCGCCGGAAGAATGGGCCACGGAAATCATGAATTGGGCTTCGTCCATCTCCTGCTGCCTGACCTGCACGGTCAGGGTATAGGGCGTGCCGGGAACCAGGTCAAAGTCCCGCCCGGGGGAATGCCAGTCGGACTGGCGGCCTCGGATATGCAGGGCAGTAGGCGGAAGCAATTCCACCTGGGCCGACCCGCCGGAACGGGCATACCACCCATCCAGCCCTTGATTAAAGGCCGATTGATAGATCATTTCGTTTTCAGCCAGCCCGGGCAGGCAAGCGCCCAGAACTGCCGCCATTAAAAGCACACAAAGGAATCTGCGCATATTTTTCCCTCTCCTTCATTGATGATGAACAAGTTTTGTAATCAGCTCCGTTTATCCCATGATCACGCTGCTTTGGGCCTTTTTCCGATCCATCAGGAACCAATCCAGCATCTTTTGAATTTCCCTGTCCCAGAAATTCCAGTCGTGGCCCCCGGCGCCTTCGGTATAGGTCAGATCGCAGCCCATGGCCCTAAGCCGGTCCCGGGCCGCTATATTCATCTGATACAGGAAATCTTCCGTGCCGCAGGTTTGGTACAGGGCAGGAACGCACCCCTTTTCCAGGCACCGGGCATATTGGGCGAACAAATCGCTTTTGCTTCCTTCCAGCGCTTCGGGGTTCGCAAACATGGCGTGCCAATGGAATGGCGACGGGGCCAGATTGGTTTTCGCGTTTTTGTACAGGGTAACGATGTCCAGTGCCCCGGACATGCTGGCTGCCTTGCTGTATTTTTCAGGAGCTGTCAGGGCCAGGTGCCACGCCCCGTAGCCGCCCATGGAAAAGCCGCCGATGAAGGTGTCCTCCCGTCGGGGCGATACGGGGAACAGGGCGCAGATGTACGCGGGAAGCTCCTTGGTAAAGAAAGTTTCATAGGCAAGGCCCTGGGGAAGCTCCTGGTAAAAGTTATTGCCCGCCGAGCAGGTCACCACGGCGATGCGCCGGTCCTGGGCGTAGCGGTCCACGTTGGAAAACCGCGTCCAGGAATTGGCGTCGCCAAACATGCCGTGCAGCAGATAGGCCACCGGCAATCCCCCTTCGTAGCCGTAATCTGCTTTCAGGGTATCATAGTCCACCTTGTCCCCGCTGGTGGGGGTGGGCAGGCAGATATTGAAGGTAATGTTGCTGTACAGCGCATGGCTGTACATGGTGCAGGTGAGAAACGCCATAAAATCCCTTCTTTCAATGCGCTGTTGATGATCATATCCAGAAATGGTTCAAGCCCTTCCTGCTCAGAGGCTTCATCAAATTTTCCAGGCAAGGTATGCGGAATGGAAAACAGAATATTTTCCTTTTTATTTTACCACCGTTGTTTCCATAGGGCAAGGACTTTTGTCTGTTTTGATCTGGTTTTAGGGGCAAATAAAAAGCCGCCAGAGGAGCCTGGCAGCTTGGGATAGTACAAGATCTCAGTTCAAAGTTCTAAGTGGAATAGACATTCATTGTTCAGCAAGCCGTTTGTGAAAACAAAATCAGCTTAGAACTTGGAACTGATCACTTAGAACTTACCTATTGCTTAGAACTGATTGAAAACCTTACAGAATATACCGCCGCATATCGATTTCCTTGGCGGTTTTCAGGTGTTCCTTCACGTAATCGGCGCTGATGGTGAGATAGACGTCGGGCATATTATCGCCGCCGGCGTTAAAGGACACGTCCTCCAGCAATTCTTCAAACACGGCGTGGAGGCGGCGGGCGCCGATATCCTCGCCCATTTCATTGGACAGCATGGCGATGCGGGCGATTTCGTTGAGGGCGTCCTCGTCAAAGGTCAGGTGCACCTTGTCCACCTCCAGCAGGGCGGTATACTGGCGGGTGATGGCATTGTCGGTCTTGGTGAGGATGGACACGAAATCCTCCTGGGTCAGGGATTTCAGGTACACCCGCACCGGGAAGCGGCCCTGAAGCTCGGGAATCAAATCATCCACTTTCGCCACATGGAACGCGCCCGCGCCAATGAACAGCATGAAATCCGTGCGCACGGGGCCATATTTGGTATTTACCGTGGAGCCCTCCACGATGGGCAGGATATCCCGCTGCACGCCTTCCCGGCTCACATCGGGGCCGGAGCCGGAGGAGCGGCCCGCGATCTTGTCGATTTCATCCAGGAACACGATGCCGCTCTGTTCGCAGCGGCGGATGGCTTCTTCCTTCACCGCGTCCTCGTCAATGAGCTTCTGGCTTTCCTCCTGGATCAGGATTTCCCGGGCTTCCTTTACCTTCACATGGCGCATTTTGGTACGCTTGGGCATCATGCCGCCCATCATATCGCCCAGGCTGATGGACGCGCCGCCCACCTCCAATTGAGGCGCAGCCTCCTCCACCTCGATTTCCAGCTCCTGATTTTCCAATTGGCCGGAGCGCAGCTGCTGGCGCACTTCTTCCCGCTTGCGGCCGATTTCCTCCTTTTCCTCTTCCGTGGGCTCCGGCTGCTGCTTGGCCCT
Source organism: uncultured Clostridia bacterium (assembly GCA_946626395.1). Taxonomy (GTDB): domain Bacteria; phylum Bacillota; class Clostridia; order Christensenellales; family Aristaeellaceae; genus RUG563. The sequence continues at coordinate 3,512 of CAMOUF010000220.1, read as the reverse complement.
GCCCAGCAGGATATCCAGGGGATTATTGCCGCTGTTTTCCTTTTTGAGGGGATGGAGCAGCAGGCTGATGAGCCGGTCCTCCGCCAGCACCTGGGCGCGGGTCTTGACCCGGGCGGTGTGCTCGTCCTTCACCATGCGCACGGCGTTTTCCGCCAGGTCCCGGATGATGGATTCCACGTCCCGTCCCACATAGCCCACTTCTGTAAACTTGGTGGCTTCCACCTTAATGAAGGGAGCCTCCACCAGCTTGGCCAGGCGGCGGGCGATTTCCGTTTTGCCCACGCCCGTGGGCCCGATCATCAGAATGTTCTTGGGATAGATTTCATCCCGCATTTCCTTGGGCAGCTGGGCCCGGCGGTACCGGTTGCGAAGAGCGATGGCCACGGCGCGCTTGGCCTCGTCCTGGCCGATGATATACCGGTCCAATTCCCGTACTACTTCCCGGGGCGTCAGCTCATGATTCTTTCCGGCGTTCAGGGCAATCAGTTCACTCATGGCTCACACCTCCTCCACAATGATGTTGTCGTTGGTATACACGCAAATGGACGCGGCGATGTGCAGCGCCTTTTCCGCGATTTCCTTGGCGGAAAGCTCCGTGTTCTGCACCAAGGCCCGGGCCGCGGCCAGGGCGTAGTTACCGCCGGAGCCGATGGCTGCGATGCCGTCATCCGGGTCGATCACCTCGCCGGTGCCGCTGATGATGAGCATGTTTTCCTTATTCGCCACGATCAGCATGGCTTCCAGCTGGCGCAGGCCCTTGTCCCCCCGCCAGTCCTGGGCCAGCATCACGGCCGCCCGCTCCAGGTTGCCGCCGCACTGGGTCAGCTTATCCTCAAAGCGTTCGCACAGGGAAAAGGCGTCCGCCACCGAACCGGCGAAGCCCGTGACCACGCTGTCGTTATAAATCCGGCGCACCTTCCGGGCGGTGCTCTTGAATACCGTGTGTTCCCCCATGGTCACCTGGCCGTCTCCGGCCACGGCGATCTGGCCATTCTTCTTCACGGCGCAGATGGTGGTTCCCATCATTTTCATATCGTTATCCTCCGTAAGAGTAAATTAGTCTTTCTTTGACCAAGAATGATTATACAGGATTTATCTCTTTCAGACAAGAGGGAAATATTGCAAAAGCATGTCAGGCTTTAAGGGCGTCCCGGATCCCCTCCACGGTTTCCAGGGCCTGCTGGGCAATTTTTTCATACCGGGCCTGCTTGCCGCCCCGCACCTTTTCGGGCCAGCCCTCCATGATGCCGTAGGTCACGTTCATGGGCTGGAAGGCGCTGTTCGGGGAAGAAACGTAATGGGCCAGGGCCCCCAGGGCGGTGGTTCGGGGAAAATCAGGCAAAGACTTTCCCATCTGCTGCAGGGCGCAGCAGATGCCCGCCACCATGCCGCTGGCAGCGGATTCCACATAGCCCTCCACCCCTGTCATCTGCCCGGCGAAGTACAGGCCGGGCCGGGAAATCATCTGGTAATGGCAGTCCAGCAGGCCGGGGCTGTTTAAGAAGGTGTTGCGGTGCATGACGCCGTAACGGGCAAACTCCGCGTTTTCCAGGCCGGGGATCATGCCGAACACCCGCTTCTGCTCCGGGAATTTAAGCCTTGTCTGGAACCCCACCAGGTTATACAGGGTGCCCGCCGCGTCATCCTGGCGAAGCTGCACCACGGCGTAAGGGTCCTTCCCCGTGCGGGGGTCGGGCAGGCCCACAGGCTTTAGGGGCCCGAAGGCCAGCACCATCTGGCCCCGGCGGGCCATGCTTTCCACCGGCATGCAGCCCTCGAACACCTTCTTTTCCTCAAACCCGTGAATGGGCGCGGTCTCGGCGCTGAGCAGCTCCCGGACAAAAGCGTCGTATTCCTCCCGGCTCATGGGGCAATTCAGGTAATCGCCCCCCCGGCCATAGCGGGAGGCCCGGTATACCTTGGTCATATCCAGGGATTCGGCGGTGACGATGGGAGCCGCGGCGTCATAAAAATTCAGGGTGGATACCTCCGGCATGGCGGCGATGGCGTCGGCCATGGCGTCGCTGGTCAGGGGGCCTGTGGCGATGATGGCGGGGGATTCGGGGATTTCCGTTACTTCCCGGTTTTCCACCGTCACCAGGGGATGATTTTTCAGGGTTTCAGTGATGTACCCAGAGAAGGTGTCCCGGTCCACGGCCAGAGCCCCGCCCGCGGGCACCCGGGCCCTGTCGGCGGCGGAAAGCACCAGGGAATCCATCCGCCGCATTTCTTCTTTCAGCAGTCCCACAGCGTTTTGCAGCCGGTCAGAGCGCAGGGAATTGGAGCACACCAATTCCGCAAACAAAGGGGAATGATGGGCGGGGCTGTGGTTCTGGGGCTTTTGCTCCAAGAGGGTCACGGGGACGCCCCGCTTCGCCAATTGCCACGCCGCTTCGCAGCCCGCCAGGCCCGCGCCGATGACGGTGACGCTCATTCCTCTTCCTCCGTTTCGGGACCCTTGACCTCCACCCGGTGGCGGCATTTTTCATTGCTGCACAGGTGCCAGAGCTCTCCCTTCCGGGAGCGCTTCAGGGTCATGAAGCTGCCGCACTTTTCGCATTTTTCATTGACCGGCATTTCCCAGGACACGAAATCGCACTCGGGATAGTTTTCGCAGCCGTAGAACTTGCGGTTCTTCCGGCTGGTTTTTTCCAGCAGCCGCCCGCCGCACTGGGGGCAGTTGGCGTCGATATAGGTCAGGATGGGCTTGGTGTTCCGGCAGTCCGGGAAATTGGGGCAGGCCAGGAATTTGCCGTACCGGCCCACCCGGTATACCATCTGAGCCCCGCATTTATCGCAGACCACGTCGCTGGGCTCATCCTTGATTTCCACCTTTTCGATGGCTTCCTCGGCGTTATCCAGCATTTTTTCAAAAGGCGGATAGAATTCCCGCAGCACCTTGTGCCAGTCCTCCTGGCCCTCCTCCACCTCGTCCAATTGCTCCTCCAGGTCGGCGGTGAACTCGGTGTCCACGATGGGGCCAAAGTATTCGGTCATCATGGCGTTGATGGTGCGGCCCAGCTCGGTGGGATAAAGCCGCTTGTTTTCCCGCATCACATAGCCCCGGGCGATAATGGTGGTAATGGTGGGGGCGTAGGTGGAGGGGCGGCCGATGCCCTTTTCTTCCAGGGTCTTCACCAGGCTGGCTTCGGTATAGCGGGCCGGGGGCTGGGTGAAATGCTGCTGGCTGTCGGCGGATTCGATAGTCACAGGGGCCCCTTCCTCAAACTGGGGCAGGGTGGATTCGGCGGCCTCCTGGGTTTCATCCGTGCTTTCCTCATACACGCTGGTAAAGCCCGCGAAACGCTTGTGTTCGCCATAGAAGCGCAGACCCACGCCGTCCCCCGCCACGTCCATGGTCATGGTGTCGTACAGGGCGGGCTTCATCTGGCTGGCCAGGAAGCGGGAATAGATGAGGCGGTACAATTGGAACTGCTCCTTGGTCAGCGACGCCTTGATGGATTCCGGCGTGCGCAGCACGTTGGTGGGGCGGATGGCCTCGTGGGCGTCCT
>CAMOUF010000219.1 GCA_946626395.1 uncultured Clostridia bacterium | reverse complement strand
CGAAGTCGCCCGCGGTCACGTCGGCGTATTCTTCGCCTTCGGAGGTGTACCACTTGGCGCCTTCACGGATGTGGAAGGTGTACACGGTGCCGTCTTCACTGATTTCCCAGGATTCGGCCATGGCGGGCTTGAGCTGGTTCAGGTTGTTGTACTGCACCAGGCCTTCCACGGTGTTCACGGTGATTTCAGTGTCGCTCTGGGAGGAGGTGTTCAGCCAGTCCAGGGTGACAGGAGCGGTGGCGAAGGTGGTCTTATAATCGCTCTGGAGGGTGTGGCCCTTGCCGGTCAGGTAAGCGGCGGGGTCATATTCGCCTTCGCCAGCCACAGCCTTGCCCCACAGGTCAAACAGATCGGCGCGTTCGGCGGGGGTGAGGAATTCGTCAGAAATCACCATGCCGAAGAGACGGTCGTCGTCGTTGCCCCACTGCACATAAGGCACAGTGCGGGGAGCGATGCGGCTGATGGTGTAGGCGCCACCCTGCGTGGTGTTGGGGATCATGACGGCCGTATCCAGCAGGAAAGCTTCAGCCTGGGCATACAGGACGAAGCGTTCGTCGTTGGTGGCGGCGGCCTTGGCGGCCTTCATCAGTTCGTCGTATTTGGCGAGAACTTCCATGTAGATGGTTTCATCTTCGGCGCGTTCATAAACGGCTTCCGCGCTGGCGCCCACGACGCCCAGCATCATGACGAGAACCATCAGCAGCGACAGGATCTTTTTCATGTGGTTTTCCCTCCGTTTTATTTTTCTCCCCCTCATCCAAAAGGATGTATTGAGATCACGAAAGCGAGTATATATCCGCTCCCAGATCGGGAGATGTGAATAGATTATAAGTGAATTTCGGAAAAAAAGCAATGAAAAGTTCGTGAATTCCAAAAGAAAACAAAGAAAATACAATTTTTATACAATTTCTTTGGCGGGTTCACGAATATTTTTTCACCCGCTCCCCGCATTGTATGGATCGTTCCGCCAAATGCCGCGGTTGCGCGCAAAATGGAAGTATGATAAAATAAGGCTTGCTTTCGGGAGCCTGTCTTCCGGGAAGCGTCAGCATTGTAATTAAAGGAGATCCATCCATGCCAAGAACCAACGCGCCCTGCGTGGTGTGCCTGGGCTTTTTCGACGGGGTGCACCTGGCCCATCAGGCGCTTCTCAAGGCCGCAAAGGAGGAAGGAAAGCGGCTCCATCTGCCGGTATGCGTTCACACCTTCGACCATGCCCCCGGCGAAAAAGCCTTCGAGCTGACCAGCCTCCCCGAGCGGGAAGCGCTGCTCCGGCACTACGGCGCGGACCAGGTATCCGTGAGTATATTTAATGAAGAAATGCGTCACATGCGGGGGGACGATTTTTTCAAAACCATCGTGCTGGGCCGCCTGAACGCCCGCCACGTAGTCTGCGGGGACGACCACCGCTTTGGCTATAAAGGGGCGTGGGGCGCAGAGGAATTAAAGGCCCTGTGCAAAGATGCCGGGATCGGCCTCACCGTGGTGCCCCAGGTGACCCTCCCGGACGGGCAGCGCGTCAGCAGCACCGCCATCAGAAACGCCATCCTGGCCGGGGATACGGCCCTGGCGGAAAAAATGCTGGGCAGGAAGCTGGAGGAGGAGCATTAGGCAATAGGTATTAGGCAATAGGCATTAGACAATAGATTTGGATGATTGAAAATTATTTGGCGTAAGGATTCAGGAGACCACGGCCAAATAAACTCTTGCCTATTCATCCAAAACAAGGTAAAATAGAAGCAACAAAATTCAATCGACAGGAGGAAAGCAAACATGTACCGCGAAGTGATCGACAACGCCAAGGCGAAAATGGTCAAGACCAAGGAATTTTATCAGCGCGACATGCTGTCCCTGCGGGCAGGCCGCGCCAACCCCCAGATTTTGGACCGCATCACGGTGGATTACTACGGCACCACCACCCCCTTAAAGCAGATGGGCAATATCAACAGCCCCGAACCCCGGCTTTTGACCATCGCCCTGTGGGACCCCAAGGCCATTCCCCTGGTGGAAAAAGCCATTCAGAAGAGCGACCTGGGCATGAACCCCTCCAATGACGGCAAGCTCATCCGCCTGGTGGTGCCGGAACTGAACGAGGAGCGCCGCAAGGAGCTGACCAAGGTAGTGCGCAAGGGCGCGGAGGAAGCCAAGGTGGCCATGCGCAACACCCGCCGGGACGCCATGGACCAGATCAAGAAGCTGAAGAAGGATTCCCAGATCACGGAAGACGATCAGCGCAAGGCCGAGGATGAGCTCCAGAAAATGACCGACGCCCAGATCAAGGACGTGGACAAGATCGCCGCCGAAAAGGAAAAGGAGATCATGGAGGTCTGATGGAAAGCGTATTGGGCCGCCCGGTGCGGGAGGCCCTTTCTTCCCTGCCCGAGGGCGCAGAAGCGCCCCGGATCATCGAAACCGCGGCTCCCCGAAGGGACGGGCAGACCCGGCAGGAAGGCACGCTGCGCGTGGTGGCCTGCCGGGAAAGCGTGTGGATCGCCGCCCGATTCCTGGACGGAACGCCGCGAAAAAGCGAGGAAGCATGACTGAAACCCTCCTTCCCAGGCATGTGGCCATCATCATGGACGGCAACGGGCGCTGGGCCAAACAGCATAAAATTCGGATCGCGCTGGGGCATCGGAAGGGCGTGGAAACGCTGCGCGCCATCATCCGGGAAAGCAGCGATCTGGGCATCGAGGCCCTTTCTTTGTATGCCTTTTCCACGGAAAACTGGCGGCGGTCTCCCGAAGAGGTAAGCGCCCTGATGGGGCTTTTGCTGGAGTTCTTTACCTCCGAAATCGACGAGTTGGATCAAAAGAATGTGTGCATCCGCATCCTGGGCGATAAGGAGGGCATGCCCGAAAAGCAGCGGGAGGCCCTTTACAACGCGGAGGCGCGCACGGACAAAAACACGGGCCTCAAGCTGAATATCGCCCTCAATTACGGGGGCCGGGCGGAATTGGTCCGGGCGGCGCAAATTTTGGCCGAAAAGGCGGTTCAGGGCGAAATCAAGCCCGAGGAAATCGACGAAGCGGCGCTTTCGGACGCGCTGTATACCCGGGGGCTCCCCGACGTGGATCTGCTGATCCGCACCAGCGGGGAAATGCGGCTGAGCAATTTCCTGCTGTTTCAGTGCGCCTACGCGGAATTTGAATTCCCCACCGTGCTGTGGCCGGATTTCAGCCTGGAGGATTATCACAAGGCCCTGGATACCTTCGCTTCCCGGGACCGGCGGTTTGGAGGACGGAAAGCATGACCCAAAGAATCGTAACGGGCGTTTGCCTGGTTGCCGTTTTGGTGGCGGCCCTGTACGGGGGCGGGCTGTGGTTTTCTATCCCTTATATGGTCACCATCTGCCTGTCCATGTATGAAATGATCCGGGCCACGGCCCAGGCGGGGCACCGTCCGGTGCAGTGGCCCTGCTGGCTGTGCCTGGTTTTGTCTATTCCGCTGTTCCATTTTATGGGCAGCATTTCGCTGCTCATGCCTTTGGTTGGCGGCGTGTTCATGCTGATTGCCATGATGGTGATTTTCCGCTCCGCGCCCAAGCTGGAGGATATTACGCCTCCCGCCCTGCCGCTGG
>CAMOUF010000218.1 GCA_946626395.1 uncultured Clostridia bacterium | reverse complement strand
GGTGCACCGGCTGAAGGTGTACCTCCGGGACGGCAAGGTGAATTCCGTTTCCGTGGACATGGGCCAGGCGTCCTTTATCGCCAAGGACATCCCCGTCCTTGCGGACACAGACGAAGTGATCAACCAGACGATCACAATCGGCGGAAAAGAATATCCCGTCACCTGCGTGTCGGTGGGCAATCCTCATTGCGTGGTATTCTGCGACGCCATTGACGGTATCGACCTGAGCGCCATCGGCCCGCAGTTTGAGTACGCGGATATTTTCCCCGAGCGGGTGAACACGGAGTTTGCCCGGGTGATCAACAAAACCACCCTGCGCCTGCGGGTCTGGGAGCGGGGCAGCGGAGAAACCATGGCCTGCGGCACCGGAGCCTGCGCCGTGGCGGCCGCCGCCGTGCGGTGCGGCCTGTGCGAACCGGGTCAGGACTTGACCGTGAAGCTGCCCGGCGGCGATCTGACCGTTCATTGCGGCCCCGACAGAATCACCCTCGCCGGGGAAGCCGTGATGGTCTTTGAAGGCGCGTTTGAATATTGACCCTCTCCAAAACCAAGAAAAAACCGTGTCCGCAGCCGGGCACGGTTTTTTCTTGATTTTTTTGGCTCGATGCAAAAGCTTGTGGGGGGAACCTCTCTTTGGATGTACTTCGCATGGCCTGCGCTTCGCTTGCCCATGCTCCTTTCACCATGACAAATGGCGTGTAACGCGCCAGGCGTCCCTTCGGGCCGTCTGGCTATAAGAGAGGTTCCTCACAGTTCCGCAGCCTCAATAGTCGCAACTCCGCTCACGCGGAGCTTGCTCCTTTTCGGCTGATCTCAGCGCGGACAGGACATCCGCCACCGGCGGCTGTCCGCGCTTCGTCCCCCTCCGAGAAAGCAATCCAGGAATAAATAAACGCCAATCTTCTTATTCCAATGCTCTATGGAGGAAAGAAACATGGATTGCTTGGTATCTCTACAAGATTTTGTATTGACCCATTTTCCTTTACATCGATTGGTCTCATGTTTTTATCTCCACAAGATTCAATTGCCGCAAATGAACGCCAGCTATTCCATATGGGAGAAATCTTATTTCATCCGTTTCAGCTCACGTCTTAACATTAAATGCATCCATATGATAAATGCGCCGGACTTCGTCGGTGTCCTGGCCCTGAGGGGTTTTTACCATCAGGGGCGGCTCCACGATCAGGCCGGGATTGGCGTCCAGCATGGCTTCGATCAGCGCCAGCCGGGCGATTCGCTGGCTGTTGGCGTGCACCAGCCGCAGCCGTTTGGGCTCCAGCCGATGGGCGTGGAGGGTATAGCAGGCATCTGTGAGCCGGGCGGCGGGCAGCATCAGGGAAAGCCGTCCCCGGCTTTTCAGCAGCCACGCGGCGGCGGCGGCCACGTCGTTTAGGGTGCATTCCCCTTCCTGCCGGGCCATGCGCAGGGTGGGCGTGGGACTGGGCAGGGACGCCTTTTCCGGGCTGTAGGGCGGATTGCAGATCACCAGGTCGTAGGCCCCGTGGGGCAGCAGGGAGCGGATATTCCGCAGATCGCCGCAGTGAACGGCGATTTTTTCCTCAAGCCCATTCAGGGCCATGCTGCGTTGGGCCCGTTCCGCGGCGTCGGGCTGGATCTCCACGGCGTCGCAGGTCAGGGAGGGTTCCCTGCCGTACAGCAATAAGGGCAGAATGCCCGTGCCCGTGCCCAGGTCGCATCCCCGGCTCCGCTTCCGGGGCCGGGCAAAGTCCGCCAGCAGCACCGCGTCCATGCCGAAGCGGAAGGCGGCGGGAGACTGAATGATGCGCAGGTTCATGAATTGCAGGTCGTCCATCCGTTCCCCGGGCAGCAGCAGTTGAGATTCATTCATCGGCGTTAAACTCCAGGTATTGGGTCATGCAGTAGCCCGATTGTCCGTTGTAGGAAACGGCGCACCATTCCCCGCCTACGGCATAAACGGTCACTGAATCGTATTTGGGCATTTCCAGCAGAATACGGGATTGGGTGGAGCACCCCTCCCGCAGGTTCAGGGAGCTCAGGGGCGTGTTGACCCTGGCCTGTACCGGCGCTTCCAGCACCTTCATGTCCGGGTCCATGACCACGGTCTGGGCCGGGGCCGGGGTCACGGCTACCGGGCCTAAAAAGGTCAGATACTTGGTCATCACATAGCCCGTCAGCCCGTCGTACACCACGGCGCACCAGGGATCCCCATGGTCAGTGACGATCACCTGATCGTACTGGGGAATGGTGGTGATCACTTTCGCGCCGGATTTGGGCTCTTCCCGCAGGTTCAGGGAACCCTGGGCGGTGGTCACCTGGGCGGCGAGAGGAGATGTCTGGGCGGGCAGGGCGCTGGGCGGAGGCGCTTCCTGGTCAAAGGAGAGATAGCGGGAGGAAACGTAGCCGGTGGTTCCGTTGTATTCCGCCTGGCACCAGGCGTCGTCCCGGCTGTAAATGGGGATGCGCTGATACTGGGGAATGGTGAGAAGCACCTGGGCGTTCGCTTGGGGAGATTGACGCAGGTTCAGGCTGCCGCTGGCCGTGTTCACCCAGGCGTAGGCGATGGGGGACAGGGCGGGCTGGGCCTGGGGCGCTGCAGTGGGCGCGGACGGAACGGGAGCCTGAACCCCGGGCCGGGTGAAGGTATAGCGCACCTGCTGGCAGCCTTCGTAATAGAAGCCCAAAATCTGATCATAGCCATAGCCCATCCGGGCCATCTGCATGGCGCCCCGCTGGCTCATGCCCACCCCGTGGCCGAAGCGCCGGGCGCTGATGATGAACAGGCCGTTGCTTTGGGTCACTGACCAGAGCTCGTTTTTCATGGAATTGATGCTCATGCCCAAAGGGCCTTCCAGCTCGCTGAAAATATCGAAGGTCAGAATGCCTGCGGCGGTCTGGCCGTTCAGGGTGTAGCCCACCTCAAAATCCAGTTTGTCGTATACCC
>CAMOUF010000217.1 GCA_946626395.1 uncultured Clostridia bacterium | reverse complement strand
TGAGGCCCGCCGTGCGGGAATACGCTTTGGAAAAGTGCCAATATATTTATTCCACCTATGTGCGCAAGGGACGCCAGGCCCGCGACGCGGAAGTGTCCGCCGACGTGGCCGCCCACTTTGCCGATATCTTCCCGGGCCGGGAAGGCGAAGTGGCCGACGCCCTGTATTACCTGGGCAAGGAAGTCATGCGCAAGAAGATCCTGGAGCAGGGCATCCGTCCCGACGGCCGCAAGGTGGACGAAGTGCGTCCCATCTGGTGCGAAGTGGGCGTGCTGCCCCGCACCCATGGCAGCGCCGTGTTCACCCGCGGCGAAACCCAGGCCCTGACCATCACCACCCTGGGCATGGTGTCCGAGGCTCAGGAATTGGACGGCCTGTCCAATGAAAAAACCAAGCGGTACATTCACCAGTACAATATGCCCTCCTACGCCACCGGCGAAGCGGGCCGCCTGCGCAGCCCCAACCGCCGGGAGATCGGCCACGGCGCTTTGGCGGAGCGGGCCCTGGTGCCTGTGATCCCCTCTGAATCCGAATTCCCCTATGCCCTGCGCCTGGTGTCTGAAATCCTGGGCAGCAACGGCTCCTCCTCCATGGCTTCCGTGTGCGGCAGCACGCTTTCCCTGATGGACGCGGGTGTGCCCATTCACGCGCCGGTGGCCGGCGTGGCCATGGGCCTGATCCAGGACGCTGAAACCGGCAAGATCGAAGTGCTCACCGATATCCAGGGCCTGGAAGATTTCCTGGGCGATATGGACTTTAAGGTGGCCGGCACCATGAACGGCATCACCGCCATCCAGATGGATATCAAGATCAAGGGCATCAACCGTGAAATTCTGAGCCGCGCCCTGAACCAGGCTTTGAAGGGCCGCCTGCATATCCTGGGCATCATGCTGGAAACCCTGGGCCGTCCCCGGGAGAACCTGTCCAAGTACGCCCCCAAGATCATCACCTTCTCCATCAATCCAGAAAAGATCAGCGAGGTCATCGGCCCCCGGGGCAAGATGATCAACAAGATCATCGACGAGACCGGCGTGAAGATCGACATCGAGGATGACGGCCGCGTATTCATCTCCACCGCCGACCAGGCCGCCGCTGACAAGGCCAAGAGCCTGATCCTGGGCATTGCCAAGGATATCGAAGTGGGCGATGTGTTCACCGGCAAGGTGGTGCGCATCATGACCTTCGGCGCGTTCGTGGAACTGGCGGGCGGCAAGGATGGCATGATCCACATTTCCAAGCTGGCCAACCATCGCGTGGAAAAGGTGGAGGACGTGGTCAGCGTGGGCGACGAGCTGGAGGTCAAGGTCTGCGAGATCGACTCCCAGGGCCGCATCAACCTGATTCGCAACGATATTACCTATGACAACCCCGCCTTCACCCGTTCCGCGCCCGCTGGCACCCGCCCGCCCCGCCGGGATGGACGGAAGTAATACGAATGGAAATCGATTGGGGGAACCCGCTCTTTGGAGGCCAAAGAGCGGGTTCCCCCCAGTTCCGCAGGCTCAATCAGCGCAAGACCGCTTCATGCGGACATTGCTTGTTTCGCCTGATTTCACCGCAGATTCTATTTCCGCCACCGGCGGGAATCTGCGGTTCATCCCCCTTTCCGAGAAAGCCGAATAGGGGAACGCAGGTAAATTGTTTTGTGATAATTGCCTGATGCAAGGGGGAAGCTGATACAGTTTCCTCTTTTTTTGTATCAAGCGGAAGCAGGCGCTGTTTTTCCAAGGAGGAAACGCCGATGAACCCTGTGAAACGGAAATCCTATGAGCCGAAGTTTTCCATGTGCGTTCAGCCCGCGTTTATTATCGGCACGGTAAATGAAGACGGAACGGATAACTTCGCCCCCATTACCTGGGTCAGCGCAACCTGCGAGGGAGAAGATTATCTGCTGGTGATCAGCATGTTCGGGACCAAGGCAACCAAGCAGAACGTGGTCAGAACGGGAAAGCTGAGCGTCAATCTGGTCAGCCGGAATATCCTTCCCCTCATGGATTACTTTGGCGCCCATCACGCCCGGGACGGCAAAAAGGACAAGCTGCCCTATCATGTTTCCCGGGGCGTCGCGGTGGACGTGCCGGTGCTGGACGAAAGCCCCTGGGTATACGAATGCGAAGTGGAAAAAAGCGTGATCCTGGGTTTGTCCACCACGTTTTTCTGCCGGGTCAGAAATGTGCAGATCGATGAAACGCTGCATATTCCGGATGCCTGGTCCGTGGATTTGACCCGGCTGGACCCGGTGATTTATTCCGGTCAGTACCACAGCATTGGACAATGGTTGGGGAAAATCGGAGATTTTTCTTCCTCGGAAGAATCGCGGCAATAAAAGGGCCAAATGCAAAAGATTGTTGGGGGAACCGCTCTTTGGATGCCAAAGAGCGGTTTCCCCCCACACCCCCCTCCGAGAAAGCAATTCAGGAATTGCTAATCGCCAATCTTCCTTTTTCAATAATTTACGGATGAAAGTGCTATGGATTGATTGATATTCCCACTCAATTTTATATTGAACCATAAAAAGGAGCAACGCATGGAAAAATTTGTGCTGAACAACGGCCTGACCGTCCTGGTGGAGGAAATGCCCTACCTGCGGTCAGTATCCATCGGCGCGTGGGTGAAGGCGGGCAGCATGCTGGAAGCCCCGGAGGAAAACGGCCTGTCCCATTTTATGGAGCATATGGCCTTTAAGGGCACCGCCAAGCGGTCCGCCCGGCAGATCGCCGAGGAAATGGACTTCATCGGCGGCCAGCTCAACGCCTCCACCAGCAAGCTGTGCACCAATTATTTCGCCAAGGTGATCGACGAGGATCTGCCCCAGGCGGCGGATATCCTGGCCGACATCGTGTGCAATCCCGCTTTGGACGAGGAAGAAACCAACAAAGAGCGGGGCGTGGTGCTGGAGGAAATCGCCATGGTGGAGGATTCCCCGGAGGACGTGGTGTACGATGTGCTGTCCGAAGCCGTGTTTGGCGGTCAGTCCCTGGGGCAGACCATTTTAGGCCCTGCGGAAAAGCTGGAAAAATATACACCGGACGACCTGCGGGCCTTCCGCCAGCGGCACTACGGGCCGAAAAACGCCGTGGTGGCGCTGGCTGGCAACGTGACGGCGGAGCAGGCCCGGGAGCTGATGGAGGAAAAATTCGGCGGTTGGACCGGCGCGGCGGGGGAGGAATTTCCCCAAGCTGTGGCCATTGACCAGCCCCGGAAGCTGGCCCGGGAAAAGGACACGGAGCAGGTGCATCTGGGCGTGTCCTTCCGCAGCCATGAAATGGGCAGCCCGGAGGTGTATCCCACCGCCGTGCTCAACAATATTTTGGGCGGTGGCATGAGCTCCCGGCTGTTCCAGCGCATCCGGGAGGAGCTGGGCATGGCCTATTCCGTTTACTCCGGCCCCAGCAGCTATCCCCACTGCGGCGAATTTACCATTTACGCCGCCACCAATCCCAGGCACGCCAAAACGGTGCTGGAACAGATGGACGTGGAAATCAGGAAGCTGCTGGAAAAGGGCGTCACCGAAAAGGAATTTGCCATGAGCAAGGCCCAGCTCAAGGGCAGCTTCATCCTGGGCCTGGAAAGCGCCTACAACCGCATGAGCGCTCTGGGCCACAACCAGATTCTGCTGAACCGGGTCATTCCCCCGGAGGATACCATCGCCGCCATTGAACGCGTCACTGTGGACGACGTGATGGCCTCCGCTCACCGCATCCTTACCGGCCCCCGGGCCTATGCCGTGGTGGGCAGGAAAGCGGAAAAGTATTTGCAGTATATGAAATAACAGGAGCTGTTCAGTTGTTTGTTTACAAACACTTTATGTCACCAGGCAATAGGTAAAAGGCAATAGGCAATAGACACGATAGGGTGCAGCGTTCAGGGGATAGAGAATACAGACGGACACAAACAACACATCCAGACTTGGACCGGCTAAAATATCTGAACTCTGAACTCTCGTTTTCCTATTGCCTATTGCCTAATCACTTAAAGCTTTCTTTCACCGAATAAACAAAAACAAAAAACCCGGTTTATCTTGCAAATCCCTTTCGCTTCCTGTATAATGGAAAAGGAAAAATATCAAGAAAAAAGGGGAGTCGATTCCAATGAAGATTTTGATCGTCAACGCCGGTTCTTCCTCTCTGAAATACCAGCTCATCGACATGGACAATGAAGAGACCCTGGCCAAGGGCCTTATCGACCGCATCGGCATGGGCGTGCCCGGCCACGCGGACATGAAGGTGAACGGCGAAACGGCCTGTGAAGTGACCGAGCTGATCCCGGATCACGTGAAGGCCTGCCATATCATGCTGGGCTTCCTGACCGACCCGGAAAAGGGCGTGGTCAAGGATATGAAGGAAATCGGCGCTGTGGGCCACCGCGTGCTGCACGGCGGCAACAAGTTCTCCGAGTCCGTGATCATCAACGACGACGTGCTGGCCGCCATCGAGGAATTCATTCCCCTGGGCCCGCTGCACAATCCCGCCAACCTGATGGGCATCAAGGCCTGCCAGGAGGTCATGCCCGGCACCCCCATGGTGGCCGTGTTCGACACCGCCTTCCACCAGACCATGCCCCCCAAGGCCTATATGTACGG
>CAMOUF010000216.1 GCA_946626395.1 uncultured Clostridia bacterium | reverse complement strand
GCTCTTTGGCACATTGGATTCTGCAAATTGCGTTCCTGCTTGATTGTCAATGCTTCTTTTTTCTTCCTGCTTTTCGTTGCAGTGATTGAGAGTGGGCGTCATTTGCTTATGGGAAAGTTGAGTAATATATTCTTAATATGTTTTTCCCGAATAGCCTTTCTTGGAAAGGGGTCTGGGGAAAACCATTCTTTGGGCTCCAAAGAATGGTTTTCCCCAGTTTCGTTTCCCTTTTTCACGGCCTGTACCAGCAATAGCTTTGGCCGGGCTTCCATGGCAGCACGGTGAGCCAGGTGCCGTCGGGCAGGGGAAAGAACCAGGTGTCCTGCTTTTGCTGGAACACATGGCCCGGGGCCAGCTCCACCGGCACGCCTAAAATGGACACGCCCACGCCGCCGTCGGTCACGGTGGCCAGCTTGTATTTTTGCAGCCCGTTGTGGATCAGGTAATCAAAGTGATCCGCCACCCCGGCGTGCACCGTGGAATGGATCACCAGGGGCCAGTCCAGGTATTGCGCCAATTGCGGCGCTTCCTCCGCCGAATAGCCAAACTGCCGCAGGGTGCCCAGGAACAGGGCCATATGGGTTTCCGTCACCAGCAGATCCCCGGGCCGCAGGGAGGCGGCCAATTCGGAAAAGGGCGGCATTTCATGGCTCACGCTGTGGTATACGTGGTGGGAGGCGTCCCAGAGCATCTCCTTGGCGGTGGGCAGCGCCCCCAGGCCCGCCTGCTTCCAGGCCCATTTCACATAGCCCGCGCAGTCGAACCCGTAAATATAGGTCACCCCCGCCCGGTAATAAATGGGGCTGTTGAGCCAGGCCTCCTGCACGATATATTCCGGCTCCTTGGCAAACACGTGACTTTCCGCCTGCCCGCCGTACAGATAGGGCACCCCGTAGGGCATCCGGGCCTGAATGGATTGGCCGGTCAGGGCGTTATACCGCAGCAAAAAAGGATTGCCCTCCTCCAGCAGGGACAGGGCGGCGTTCCATAAGGGCGAAGCGGATAAACCGCCCCGCTCCCGAATCCGCTGGATCTCCGCTTCCGTCAGCGCCGCGGGCCCCGGCAGGCGGGATTTTTCCATTTCTCCCAGGGCTGTAAAGGGGCATAACAGCACCGTCATCAGCAAAACCGCTACCAGCTTTTTCATCCTATTTCACCCTTTCATGAATTCCGGAAATAAACGATGAGGGAACCGCGCCGCAAAGAGCGATTCCCTCATTTTGATGAGCCTGCTGATTTATCGGACCGGAAAAACGCACACAAACGGAGACGATTCCATTTCACTCACGACCTGCCAGAACAGGCTGTCGTCCTTCAGCTGATATTTCACGCCGTTATAGGAATACATGTGATTCAGGAAAGAAATGCGGAAGGTGGTTCCGTCGGACACGTAAAATTCAATGGACGGATACATGTCCGTCACCCAGCCGCTGCCGACGCCCTGAATCCTGATTTTCCGAATGGCGTTCCATACCTTTTTGATGTTGGCTGTGTCCCATTCGTCCAGGCTGAAGGTTCTGTTATAGCCGTTTCCTCCGGATTCATAGTGAATGCCGGTGATCTTTTTGCCGGAATTCAGCTTGCGCTGAATCTGGTTCAGGCCGGTGATTTCCTGAAAGCTGGGGTTCGCCGCCAGCGCGGGCGCCATGATCCCCATCAGGCAAACGCAAAGAAGCAGAGCAGCCGTCCATCGTTTCATTTCCAAATACCCCCCAATTTTGAATTACCTGCTGAACACCCGCACGGGCAGCACCAGGAAGGTGAATTCCTCGCCCTCCACAGGCTTGATCATGCAGGGAGACACATTGGAATTAAAGCACATCCGGATCTGTTCATCGCTGATATTGTGGATAATATCGGTGAGATACCGGGAATTGAAGGCAATATTCAGTTCATTGCCCTGCAGGCCGATGTCCAGTTCCTCATGCACGTCGCCGCGCTCGGCGTTGGCGGTCAGCTCCATGGGATGCTCAGGCAAAAGATGCAGGTAAATCAGGTTGTTCTTTCCCTCCCGGGCCATCAGGCTGCAGCGGTCGATGGCGTCGGAAAAATCGGAGCGCATCACCAGCGCCTCGGTGCTCCACTGGGCGGGCAGGATCTTCTTATAATCAATATATTCGCCGGTGAGCAGCGCGCCGTACACCTTCACGGAGCCGAAGGAATACATGATATGGGAGGAATTAAAGGTGATCACGCAGGCGTCGTCGCTGTCGGGCAGCATTTTGCTCACTTCGCCCAGAATCTTTCCGGGAACCACGGCGGCGATGTGATCCTTCTTTGCGTCGGCGGGCAGATCGTTCTCCGCCGCCAGGCGCTGCAGCGCCAGCCGGAAGCCGTCCAGGCCCACCAGCAGGGTTTCTTTTTCGTATACCTCCATCAGGATGCCGGTGAGGATCTTTCTGCTTTCATCGGTGGAGACCGCGAACTGCACCTTGCTCACCGCGTCCCGGAAGCGGCTGCAGGGCAGGCTCACATGATGGTCGCCGGACACGTCCCGGATGTCGGGATAATCCTCGGCAGACATGCAGGCCATGGACGTGTTGCTGCCCCGGGATTTGATCTGGGCCCGAAGCCGTTCGTCAATGCGGATATCGGTTTCCCCGGCGGGCTGCTTGCGCATCATTTCGGCAAACAGCTTGGCGGGCAGCAGGGCGCAGCCCTCCTCCTCCACCACGGCGCTGACCACCGCCTTGATGCTCATTTCCCCGTCGGTGCAGGTGAGCAGCAGCCCCTCGTCCACGGATTCGATGAGCACCCCTTCATAGACCTGCTTGGCGGGCCGGGGGGAAATGGCCCGGATCACCATGCCCAGGCCATAGTTCATTTCGTCGGTCTGAACCCGAAAATGCATTGTTTACGTTCCTTTCTTCTTTTTAGTCGCGCGGAGGTTTTTCCCGGGCGCCTTTTCTCCGCAGGCCGGCCACCCGTAGTTTCCTGGTAGTAGTTATTATATATTCTTAGTAGATTTAGTAGGGCTGTGGAAAGTGTGGATAACTTTCAAAAACTGATGGTTTTCCCCAGGTTTCGCCTGGTTTTGGGTGTGGAAGAAGCCGCGGATGGATGGGGGCTCCCTGGGGAAAAAAGAGCGGGATACGCTTTTTTTCCTTTTCTCATCGGCAGATTTCCACAAATCCTATTTTCTCATATTTTTCCCAAAAAAGCAAGCCCTGCGGAGCAGAGCCTGATATTCTATCTGGAGAAGCACGAAGCAGGGGGCTTCTTCAGCCCCCTGTACCCCTGAACCAGGAGATTTCATCTCCTGGACCTCCCTATCGAAAGAATAGACGGAGTTGGCATCCGAAGATGCATAAAGGAACGGACAGGAATTGCTTGGTCTTGTGGCGCTTCTGGCCCGGCGTCCTTTGGACGCCAGCCCGGATGCAAAGCATCCGGGGAAAGCCCGGGAATAATCCGAGGGGGAAAGTTTGCTTTTCTCCTCGGTTTTTCCCGGGCTTTCGGGGGCCAGAAGCCCTCTAACTTTTCGTAACCCCAACGCATCAGGCGGAGATTGTCGATTTATCCCAGTTGCGATTTTTCGCCAAATGCGGGTCCAGGGGGTTCAACCCCCTG
>CAMOUF010000215.1 GCA_946626395.1 uncultured Clostridia bacterium | reverse complement strand
GGCGGGCGTATGGGAGGAAAGCCCGATATGGCGCACGATCCCTTGTTCTTTCAGCTTCAGGATATAATCATACACGCCGTTTTTTTGATAGGTTTCCCAATCGGAAAATTCGTCCTGGCAGTGGATAAACCCATAATCGATATAATCTGTTCGCAGCTCCTTCAGTTGCCTGTCAATGGATCGCTTGACGGTATCCAGGTCCAGCGACCAGCCGTAGGTGCCCTTGGAATAATCCGCCCCGAAATGGATTTGGTACAGGATGCTTTTGCGCACATCTTTGAAGGCCTCTCCATACATGGGAAAAGCTTTCCCGTCCCCTGCCGCCAGATCGTAATAGTTGATGCCGCCCTCATAGGCCCGGCGCAGGGCGGGGATGGCTTCCTTCAGCGGCGTTTCCGGCATATAGGCGGAGCCCAGGCCGATTTCACTGACCCGGGCGCCGGTCTTTTTGTTGACGCGGTATTTCACTTTTGTTTCTCCCCGATCCCCTTACCAGGTCGCCTTGGCGCTGAAATCCTTCATTGCTTCGGAGATTTTGATTTGCTGGGGGCACACCTTCTCACAGCTGCGGCAGCCGATGCAGGCGGAGGGCTTTTTTTCTTCCGGCAGGGACATGAGGGCCATGGGCGCGATGAAGCCCCCGCCGGTGAACACATGCTCGTTATACAGTTCCAGCAGCCAGGGGATATTCAGTCCCTTGGGGCAATGGGTGGTGCAGTAGCGGCAGGCGGTGCAGGGCAGGGCGGTGCGGCGGGTCATATCAGCAGCCAGGGACAGCAGCGTGGCCTTTTCTTTCTCGTTCAGGGGCTGATCTGTTTCAAAGGTGCGCAGGTTTTCCGCCATCTGTTCTTCATTGGACATGCCGGAGAGGATCATCTTCACTTCCGGAATGCTCTGCAAAAAGCGGAAGGACCAGGCGGGAATGGTTTCGTTGGGCCGCAAAGCGCGGAGCTTGGCCGCGTCTTCTGCTGGCAGCTTAGCCAGCTTGCCGCCCCGCAGGGGCTCCATCACCCAGACGGGAATGTTCCATTCCTTGAGCAGCGCCACCTTCTTTTTGGCGTCCTGGAAATCCCAGTCCAGCCAATTCAATTGCAGCTGGCAGAATTCCATATCTTTCCCATATTTCTCCAGAAAACGCCGGATCACCTCCACGCTGCCGTGAGCGGAGAAGCCCAGATGCCGGATGCGGCCGCTGCGTTTTTGCGCTATCAAATAGCTGTACGTCTTGTATTTTTCATCGTTCAGATAGGCGTCAATGTTCATTTCGCACACGTTATGGAACAGGTAAAAATCAAAATATTCCACCTGGCATTTGCGGAGCTGCTCCTCAAAGATGGCCTCCGTCTTGCCCATATTGTGCAGGTCATAGCCGGGGAATTTGGTGGCCAGATAAAACTTGTCCCGGGGATACCGGGCCAGCGCCTTCCCCATCACGATTTCGGACTGTCCGTCGTGATATCCCCAAGCAGTGTCGTAATAATTCACGCCGGAGGCCATGGCCTGATCCACCATGCGGAAAGCGGCGGCCTCGTCGATCTGGCTGTCATCGCCGTTGATCACGGGCAGACGCATAGCGCCCATGCCCAGATTGGAAAGCTGAATGTCCTGGAAAGTACGGTAAATCATGGAGTTGCTCCTTTCATTGATGAAATACGCATCAAACCTGCGATACTGCACAGTTATGATCCGTGAGGATACAAGGGTATAGTAAGTATTTCGACTTACAATCCCTTTTTTCCTTTTTTAAATACCGTCAGAAGCATACAGTTTCCCTCCCGATTTTTTTATCTTGTCAATTGCACGAAGTTAGGTTATAATATGTTTGTTAGTTTATTCTAACACCCAAGCATTTCTTTTTTGTTGTTTTCAAGGAAGGAAAGGGAGTCCTTTATCATCGCTTATTCCGGCGGCCCGGCGGACAGCAGGAAAGCTGTGATCCGGAAATACAGAAAGAAGGCATAGGGCATGTCAAAAAAAGATTCCCAGTTTCAGAAGCGAGTCATGAGCCTGATGTTTCGGGGCAAGGAGATTTTTAAACCCTTGAACACCGGATGGATCGACGAGCGTGTCGCCTGCGTGCGGGAGTGGATCGCCAACATCTTCTTCTATACGAAGAACGGCACGACCATCATGATCGACGCGGGCTACAACTATGACCGGCTGAAGGAGAAGATGGGCTGGCTGGACATTGATCCTGATTCCATCCGCCACATCCTGGTCACCCATCAGGACACCGACCATGTAGGCGCGGTGGAGCGGGACAGCGATGGCCTGTTTAGGCAGGCAGCCTTGTATCTCAGCGAAGTTGAAAACCGCTACCTGACGGGCGAAGTGCGCCGCAGGGTGACCTTCCACCTGTATAAACTGCCCATGGTGGTGACCGATAATCCCCGGGTGCTGCTGAAGGACGGACAGGTGCTGGACATCGACGGGATCAGGGTGGAGTGCCTGTTGGTGCCGGGCCACACCTGGGGTCATATGGTTTATCTCATTGATAACGAGTACCTCTTCACCGGGGATACGCTCTGGTTCGGCGCGGACGGCGGTTACAGCTTCATCAACGGGCTGGCGGAGGACGTCGGATTGTCAAAGCGCTCCCTGGC
>CAMOUF010000214.1 GCA_946626395.1 uncultured Clostridia bacterium | reverse complement strand
TGAACATGGGCGAGCCGCAATCCCCGCGGCGCAGGAAGCCGGGGTAGTTGGTTTCGTACTTCTGGATGCCGCGGTGATCGGAAGTCGTGCGCTTTTCCATCAGCGCCCGGGCGGTGGCGAAGGTGCGGTAGTCGATGATAGGCTGGTGGTGATTCTCGATCACGATGTGCTCGTCCACGTCCCTGCGCATATCCTTGCCGTTGATCTTCTTGCGGTAGTATTTCCCCTGCCGCAGGGTGCCGATGTAGAAATCATTCTGCAAAATGCCCTGCACCGTCACGATGGCCCAAACGGGCTTCACTTCCCGATGGTATTCCTTGCCCTGGGCTTCCGCCCGGGTGCGCTCCTCCATCCGGGGCGTGGGAATGTGCTCGTCGGTCAGGTAATTGGCGATGCGCTTGTAGCCCCAGCCGTCGATGTACAGCTGAAAGATTTTCCGCACAATGTCCGCTTCCGTGGGCACCAGCTCAAACTCCTGCCGGGCGTTGACGATGTACCCATAAGGCGCGGCGCAAATCCATTTGCCGTCCTCCTGGCGGCGCTTCACCACCGCCCGCACCTTCTTGGAGGTATCGGTCACCGGCATTTCGTTGATGAGGAACTGGAACTGGATTTTCAGCCAGTCGTCATCGTTGGGATAGTCCACGTTGTCACCGATGGAGATGATGCGGATGCCCGCGTCCCGCAGGTCCTCCAGCTCCACCAGCCCTCGGCTGTTCCGGCGGGAGAAGCGGGAAAAATCCTTCACCACCAGGATGTCCAGCTGGCGGGCCATCAGCTGCCGCCGCATGGCCTGATATCCCGGCCGCTGCTCAAAGGTGTAGCCCGATTTGTCCCGATCCTCAAAGAACGTCAACTCGCTGTCCGGGAACCGGTTCTTCACAAAGTCCGTAATGATCGCCTTTTGGTTCTCGATGGACGTATTGTCCCGATCCAGCTCCTCATCCACCGAAATGCGGGCGTATCCGGCGATGGAAAATCGCTCAATCAATTTATTCTCCTCCTTCTTTTGTTATTACAGATAATATTGTATCATAAGTTTTCAGGGAATGCAACATCAAAGCGACATTTCATAGGATTTCTTTTTCTTCTTTTCCGCGGCGATTTTGTTTTCCTCGATCTTCTTTCGATTATACTTTAGCAGATCGCCGGTGAGCTGCTCCAAATCCTCCTTCCCCGAATAAAACACGGCGACGAAATATTTCTTCTGCCGGTATTCCTGATACAGCGGTTTCAACTGTTCCTGAATCGCAGGGTTTTCCTGATCCGCGTGGCTCAGCCATACGCATACCATCTTTTCTTTATCCAAAACCTCGATCTTCATAGCTTCCCTCCCTTCCTCATTTTTCCATGTTGATCGTGTATCTATTCTTTACTATGTGAAAATCAAAAGGAGCTGTCCAAATTGACAGCTCCCGAATTACTGTAGATATCCATTTTCTGCTATACTCAAACGCTTATTCAGTAACGGGAACCCTAAACAAACAAAATTGATTTGACATCGCTCCCCGAATTGCCGTGACTAGATTGGTTTCGTCCTTATCAAGAACATATGTCCATGATAGGAGCGTTAGTTCTCACGCGCTTTACGGTCAGGCATTCAATTGCGTCAGCCTTCCGCTTGCCGTTTCATGCGCCTCCCTGGTCGTTCTCAGCAATCGGTTTTCCAGGGGAGGGCGGTTTATGCGAGCGGGCCGGGCAGGAAGATTGGGGAAGAATCGCGATAATAAAAGGCTGATCCGCAATGCTTGCAGATCAGCCTTCGCTGTACCTTTCTATATGTTTTTTCTGCCGAATTTCAGCCATTCAGGCAAGTGCATTTTTCCTTTTCCGCGAACCGAGAGCACCACGCTCTGCATCACAATGAAGATCCCCAGCATGACGCCGTTGGCCATATCCTGCCAGTATGCTTCCTTCAGCCCGCTGAACCAGATGATCTTTTGAAGCGTGCCCAGGATCATCGAGCCGAAGAAGGAGCCGATCACATTGCCGACGCCGCCGCTGAGCAGCGTGCCCCCGATGATGGAAGCCGCGATGGCGTCCATTTCGCTTCGCAGGCCGATCCCGGTCTTCCCGCCCGCGCCGTTGAACATCATGAACACAAACCCGGCCAGGCCGCTCAGCACGCCGCTGAGCAGGTAGGTATTGAAGCGGGTCAGCTTGACGTTGATCCCCAGCATTTGCGCGCTCTGCGCGTTTCCGCCGATGGCATAGGTGTTCCGGCCGAACTTGGTAAAGCGCATGACCAGATAAATGATGATGACCACGGCAACCGCGATGATGGTCACCCAGTGAAGGGTCGCGGGGTTGACGAACACCTGCCCTCTTCTGATCCTTGAAGTGCCCAGCTCCGGGATCTTGATCGCCGCGTTGCTGATCCATAACGTGAAGGGATTCTTCTCGCTCACTGGCACGTTTTCGCCGCCGGACAGGATCGTCGTCAGGCCGCGGGCCAGGAACATGCCGCCCAGGGTAATGATAAACGGCTGGATCTCCAGATAGCTGATCAGCGCCCCCTGAAACGCCCCGAATACCGCGCCGATGCCGATGGCGATTCCGAACGTTGCCAGCACCAGCAAAGTTTGATCCTCGATCCCGCTGTTATTGAGAAAAATGGAGCAGACCATGCACGTCAGGCAGATCACGCCGCCAACGCTGATATTGATGCCGCCTCCGATCATAACAACCGTCAGGGAGCAGGCAATGATAATCAGGTAGGAATAATAATTCGTGATATCAAAGAACACCTGCGGTTTCTGAAATTCCTCGATCAAGAGAAGCGCTGCGCCGTACATCAGCAAGAAGATGCCGCCGCTGATAATGGTCAGCAGCTGAGCGTCCGTCAGCCGCTCAAATTTCTTCTTTCTTCTCAGATCCGGCTGCATGACAGTCATATCATTCCACCTCCTTCGCCTGGGAAGAACGGAGCGCCATCCGGATTTTACCGCTCACGGAAACCAGCCAGTTTCTCACAACCGGTGATCCGGCAATCATGATCGCAATGATCACGATGGCTTTATAGGCTTTCATGCTGTCCGGAGAAACCTGCATGGCGTTCAGCGTCGTGGACAGGGTCTGGATCGTATAAGCGCCCAGGATGGAGCCCCCCAGACGGAACTTGCCGCCGCCCAGGTTGTTTCCGCCGATGGCCACTGCCAGGATCGCGTCCATCTCGATGGAATCCATCAGGGATTTCGTCGTCAGCGTGCCCAGATTGCTGCACTTCACGATGGCGGCTACCGCCACGCAAACGCCCAGCATCACGAAGCTCAGCAGCTTCACGGCCGTCGGGTTGATGCCGTTCAGCTGCGCCGCCTTCTGATTGATCCCCACCGCCTGCGTATACAGCCGCAGATTCGTCCGCTTAAAAACCAGCCACATCAAAAGCCCCATCAGGATCACAATGAATATGGACGTGGGGATGGGCACCCCCGGGATCACCTTCCCCATGGCAAATATGATCGGATCATCCAGCTTGATGGAGCCAACGCCCAATACCTGAAATAAGAAGTAATAGGCGATGGACCGCCCGCAGGAAAACAGGATCAGAGTCGCGATCATGGGCTGGATTTTGAAGTATGCGACCAGCGTGCCGTTAAAAAGCATGAACACGATCGCTGCGATGATCGCCGCGATGATGCCGAGGATCACGTTGGGCCACGCCACCGATGACAGCGTGGAGAGCTGCTCCTCATGCTGGGGATGCATCATAATCACGAAGAACGCGCCGGCAATGGCGCCCACCGCGCCAACGGAAATATCCTGCCCGCCGCAGGCCGCGGTCACCAGCGTCATGCCCATGGAGATAATCGCCAGCACGCTGGCGCTGTCGATGATGCTGATGATGTTTCCCGAGAGCACGGAGCCCTTATCGTCCGACGCCACCGATATCGCAAAGAAATGGAAATCGCCAATCACCGCGCAGCGGATCAGATTAAACAGGATCAGCACGCCCAGCGCCACCAGCGGCATCGCCAGCGCGCCGAGGCTGCCCTTGAGTCTCTTCATAATAGCGTTCATTTCACTGCTTCCCTCCAGCGATGGTCTGCATGATCTGGCCCTGCGTCAGCTGGTCCCCGGTCAGCTCGCCCACGATGTTCCGATCCCGCATGACGATCAATCGGGAGCAGGTACGCAGCATTTCCTCAATCTCGGAAGAGATAAAAGTCACGCTCATACCTTCCTCAGCCAGCTTCAGCACCAGCCGCTGAATCTCCAGCTTGGTGCCCACGTCAATACCGCGGGTCGGCTCATCCAGGATCAGGTAATCCGGGTGCGTCAGCAGCCACCGGGCCAGGATCACCTTCTGCTGATTCCCGCCGGAAAGGCTTCCGATGGGCGTATCCTGGCTGGCCGTTTTGATCTGAAGCGCCTTGATGTACTCGTCCGCAAAAGCCTCCATTTCCTCCCGTTTCATCGGGTGGAAGAAGCCCTTCATCACCTGCAGCGCCATGATGATATTCTCCCTGACGCTCAGGTCGGCGATGATGCCGTCCCTCTTCCGGTCCTCCGCCAGATAGCCGATGCCGTTTTTCATGGCGTCGTGGGGTTTGGTGATTCGAACGTCTCTTCCCTTCATGCTTACCCTGCCGCCTGTCACCCGGTCCGCCCCGAAGATGGCGCGTACGCTTTCGCTGCGGCCGGAGCCCAGCAGCCCGGTAAAGCCGTTGACCTCTCCCTTGCGGATGCTGAAATCGAAGGGCCTGCTTTCGGTGCTGGACAGGTTTTGGGCCTTGTAAACCACCTCGTCGCTGCCTGCGCTCTTCTGGCCCACCTGCTCCAGGCTTTCCATGTCGTTCAGGTCCTTGCCCATCATCTTGGCTACCAGCTGCACCTGGGGCAGCTCCGCCACCGGCCATTCGCCCACCAATTCGCCGTTCCGAAGCACGGTGATCCGGTCGCTGACCGCGTACACCTGCTCCAGAAAATGGGTCACAAAGACGATGGCTACGCCCTTGTTCCGCAGATCCCGCATAAGCCCAAACAGCATCTCCACTTCCTTCTCATCCAGGGAGGAGGTGGGCTCGTCCAGGATCAGCACCTTGCATTTCATGTCCACCGCGCGGGCGATGGCCACCATCTGCTGCACTGCCAGGGAGCAGCGGGAAAGCTCCTGCTTGGCCCTTGCCGGAATATTCAGGCCTTCCAGGATTTCCGTTGTCCGCTTATTGCGGGCCCGCCAGCTGATAAAGGCGCCCTTGGCCCTTCCGATGAACATATTTTCAGCCACTGTCAGGTTGGGGCAAAGGGTGATCTCCTGGTACACTGTACTGATGCCGATATCCTGGGCATCCTGGGGCGAATGTATTTTTGCCTCTCCCGTCACACCCTCGATCCGGATGCTTCCCGCGTCTTTCTCATGCACGCCTGTCAGCACCTTGATCAGCGTGGATTTCCCGGCGCCGTTCTCCCCCATCAGGG
>CAMOUF010000213.1 GCA_946626395.1 uncultured Clostridia bacterium | reverse complement strand
CATGTCGCCTTGGGTCATGCAGCTGTCGTTATCAATATGTTCCGGAAGCTTTGTATCCAAATGCTAAAAGCCGATCCTTCTGTCAAGGATTCTCTGACCGGCAAACGACAGCGCTGTGCCTGGTCTTTTCCCTATGCTTTGTCTGTTGTTAAAAAACTGGGCTTTTTCGTAAGCAATTGCCCTGGCGCCCTCGCTTCTCAAATCCAGAAAAATATGCTATACTGGTTTTTGTTCAGGGAACAGGGGAGCTTAGTTGAAGTTCTAAGTTCATAGTCCTAAGTTCTAAGCAAAATAGCGTTCCATGATTGGCCAGCTGTTTGTGTTTGACAAAATTCGCTTGGAACTTGGAGCTTCTAAGGATTTGCGTCTGAACTGACCCCATCCCGTTTGTACCTTGATAAGGAGGCCTATGTTCCATGAAAAACGATTCTTTTCTTCTCAAATCCACCGCGGCCCTGCTGAGCCTGGGCCTGCTTTTCACTCCTGCCGCCCGGGCGGAGGAGGACCCCATTGCCGCGCAGCTGGCGGGCATGAGCCTGCGGGAAAAGGTGGGGCAATTGTTTATGATCCGGCCCGACGCCCTGGAGGGGCGCTTTGGCCCGGCGGAGCTGGAGGACAACAGCATCATCGGCACCACCAAGGTTACCGATGAAATGCGGCAGGTGTACGCCCAGTATCCCTGCGGGGGCTTCGCGCTGTTTCGCAAGAACATCCTCTCCCCCTCTCAGCTGCGCGCCTTTGCGCAGAACCTCCACGGCCTGAACGCCCTGTCGCCCCTGCTTGGCATCGACGAGGAGGGCGGCCGCGTGGCCCGGATCGCCAACCATTCTGCACCCTTTGGCGTAAAGAAATTCCCGCCCATGGGCCAGATCGCCGCCGCAAAGGACGCCGCCCTGGCCTATGAAGCGGGGAAAACCATCGGGGAATATCTGTCCGCCTATGGCCTGGACATTGATTTTGCGCCGGTGGCGGACGTGAACACCAATCCCCTGAACCCCGTGATCGGCGACCGGGCCTTCGGCGACGATCCCCAAACCGCCGCCCAAATGGTGGCGCAGGTCATTCAGGGGCTGCACGACAGCGGCGTCGCTTCCTGCATTAAGCATTTCCCCGGCCACGGCGATACCGCCACTGACACCCACACCGGCTACGCGGAAACCATGAAAACCTGGGACATGATCAGGGACTGCGAAATGATTCCCTTCCGGGCGGGGATCGCGGCGGGAACCGATCTGGTGATGACCGCCCACATTTCCGCCCCGACAGTGACCGGCACCAAGGAACCCGCCACCATGTCCTATCTGCTGCTGACGGAAAAGCTGCGGGGGGAATTGGGCTTTACCGGGCTGATCATCACAGACGCCCTGGCCATGGGGGCCATCCGGGAACAGTATTCCTCCTCGGAAGCCTGCGTGGCCTGCCTGAAAGCCGGGGCGGATATTCTTCTGATGCCCTTCGATTATTATGAAGCCTTCGACGGGGTGGTGCGGGCCGTGGAAACCGGAGAGATTCCCGAAAGCCGCATCGACGAAAGCGTGTACCGGGTTTTGCAGTTCAAGCGCGCCCGCCAGGGGGAATGAGCCGATGACGCCAGAAAGAAAGCAATTGATCCAGCGGGAAATCGAGGATATTCTTCTGCGGTATCAGGCGGCGGGATATTTCCCCTCCGCCAGCGTGCGGGTGTTTGACAAAGAAGAAACCCTGGCCGCCGCCAGCGTTGGAGACGCCCGGGAGGATTTCCTCTTCGACGTGGCCAGCCTGACCAAGATCGCCACCGCCACCCAGATCCTGCTTTTGATCGGCCAGGGGAAGCTCCAGCTGGACAGCGCCCTTTCTGCGCTGCTCCCCGAAATCGAGGCCCATGATTTCTTACGGCAGCGGATCAACGGCATTACGATCCGCCAGCTATTGACCCACACCTCCACCCTGCCCGCCTGGTATCCCTTTTACGCCCGGCAGGGAGAGGAATTTTTCGATGTATTGGCCTATGCCCTTGAGCACACCGAGCCGTCCCGAGGCGTGACCTATTCTGATTTGAACTTCATGCTGCTGGGCAAGGTGATCGAAAAAATCTGCAAAAAGCCCCTGGAGCAGTGCCTTCAGGAAGAATTGGTCCAGCCCCTGGGCCTGGGCGATATGGCCTATCGGCCGGAAAAAGCCAAGTCCATCATTCCCTCCTGCTATGACAATGCCATCGAGGAAAAGATGTGCGCGGAGCGGGGAATCGCCTTTTCCGGCTTCCGGCCCCACGGCGCGCCCGTTGCCGGGGAAGCCAACGACGGCAACTGCTTTTATTATTTTGGCGGCGTATCGGGCCACGCGGGCATTTTCGCCGCCCCCGCGGCCTATGAAAAGCTATGCCGGTTTTACATGAACACGGAAGTCCCCCTATTGCTTACCGCCCAGCGGGAGCAGCCAAATTCCCCGGGCCGGGGGCTGGGCTTTCAAACAGGGGTCAGCTATCCCCACGGCTGCGGGCACACGGGCTTTACCGGCACGGGCATTTATTTCTCCCGGGACTGCAACATCGGCGTGGTATCCTTTACCAACCGGCTTTTCTATCCTTATGAAAACCCACAGCAGACCTGGGAATTCCGCCGGGCGCTGCAGGAGGCGGCCTTCGCCCTGCGGGAATGAGCGAAAAGACAATCGATTTTTTGTAACTAATCAGGCGCAAAGGAATGCAGGGCGCTTCATCTATTAGCTTAGAAAGAAACCTCTCAGTCAGCTTCGCTGCCAGCTCTAATGCACCGCCGCTATTCCGCAAAGCGGAAGCGGCGGCAGCGCCGCGCTGGGAACCATCGGTTCCGCGCGGGGTGGTCGCGCCTGGGCATAGCGCAACGGCGCGACTGCTATCCCTGATTGGGGAGCCTATTTTGCCTTCCCGATCAGGGGAGGTGCCCCACAGGGGGCGGTGGGGTTCTCGCTCCTTTCTGAATTTCATGTTCATCCGGATTTTCATTCAAATAAATCGCCCTGTCTGCCGCGTTGGACCCGCGTCAGGCAGGGCTTGTTCATTTCTCACTGATCGATATAGCCTGCGTTTCTCACCGCACGGTGGTGAACCGGCATTTGGTGATCACGCAGTAGTAGTTGTCATCACAGATGATCGTGCCGTTCTTCAGGCTGTTCCTGCCATTGAAGATGAAGGAATGGCTGCGGACGCCCATGGCGGGCACGGTGAACTTGGACAGGGTGCCAAAGTCGCCGGAGGCCAGCAGCGTGCCGTTGTGGTACAGCTTCATCTTATACTGATAGAAGTTGCGCACCTTCATGCCGCTGTTCATATTGACAAAGTAACCCTCCACCTTGATGCTGTTGTTGGTCACGGTCAGCCTGGTGGGGATAAACTTGATCAGGTCGCCAGGGGAGTAACTGGCGCCAAGCGCCACAGAGGACGTGAGCAGGGACACCAGAACGATCAAAATAGCAACAGTACGCTTCATCATTGTTTTCAGGCTCCTTTCGCTTCGTCAGCTTTTGCCGACGCTTCCGGCGTTTTCTTCAGGGAGTTTTTCTTTTCCCTGTTGCTGATGCAAGTATACCGCAAATGAAGCCGCCGGTGTCTACCGTCAGTTGACAAAGGAAAAAAGCGCGAAAACAGGTCAGTCCTTCCTGGCCCAGGCATAGCAATACGCCTGGGTTCTGGCCGCAAAGGGCTCCGTTTTCAGAAGCTTACGAATCTCCTCCTTGGTATACCAGCCCGGAACGATCTCCTCCTGATCGGAGGTGCTCTTTTGAAATTCACCCGCAGCCACGCCGAACACAGTCACGTTCCGCTCGTTGGCAAAGCCCACGGCGCTGTAGCTGTTGTCCAGCACGTCGTCCACCCGGGTCAGGGTAAGCCCGGTTTCCTCCCACAATTCCCTTTTGGCGCTTTCCTCAGGGGTTTCGCCAGGATCGATGAGGCCCGCCGGAAAATTATAGATCCACTGGGCCATGGCCATGCGGTATTCCCGGTTGATGAGGATGCGTTCCCCGTTTTCATCGGTCAGGATCATCACAACGGCGTTGGCCTGCCGGTTCTGGAGCTGCTCCAGGGTTTCAATGTTTTTATTTCTGCTGATGATTTCATAGGTCTTTGGGTGGCCTTCCGCGGTCACATAATCCACATCGTAGCGGGTGATGAATTTGCCCTCGAGAATTTTCCGGATGCCTTGGTATTTCATGAGAACCCTCCTGATTGTTGAAACAAGGTTGTCCTGGTGGCATTTCCGCAAAAGACCATCCCCAAGGAAACAGCCGCGCTTCTTCGGGGATGGCTTTCTTTGGTTTATTTCTCCATTTGGAGCGCCGGGTTCACAGTCACGTCCGCTTTGCTGATCCACTGCTGAAGCATCGTTTCCTTGGCCTGAGCCTTGGCTTCCTCCAGCATCCTCGCCAGCAGCGCTTCCCGGGCCTGGGCCACGCTGGGAGAATCGCCCGTAATTTCTTCCCTGTAATAGAAAATATGATAGCCATCGCTGAGCTTCACCGGCGCGCTGATGTCGCCGGGGGCTTTCAGGGCCATGACGGCGGCCCATCCGGCAGAGGGATGCTCCACGCCTTCTGTCACCGCGAAGCCAAGCGTGGGCTGGGCGGGATTGGGATATTGGCCGGCTCCCTCCTCCGCTGTCATTTGGCCGGACAGGATGGCCTGATACAAGGCCTGGGCTTGCTTGGCGGCCTCCTTGTCCTGGTCTTTCAGCTGCTGCCATTTGGCGGCCAGCGCTTCCGAACGGAGCCGGTATTCCTCCCGCTCCATGGTTCGGATGGTGCGGGTGGACAGATCCAGCTTGCTGCTGCCCGGCCCGGTCAGCTCCTGCTCCACAGCGGCCCGGAGCCGCTGAACCTCTGCCAGCGCCTGGCGGGCTTCCTCCATGGCGTCAGCGTCCGCCGGCACCAGAATATCCTGAATGAACCGCCACCCGGCAGGCACAGTTTCCGCCGCGGCCTGACCCTGCTCCAGCATCGCCGCGTACTGTTCCGGCTGCTCCCGGGCCAGTTCTTCTTCTTTCTGCTGTGTTTCTTTCAAGGCTTTCGCCACTTCCGCTTCCGAAAGCTGAACATCCTCCAGTTCGGCTTCCCAAAGCGCCGCTTCTATTTTTTCCGGCGTACCTTCCAAGCCCTGCCGCGCCGCTTCCTGACGGATCACTTCCCCCGCCAGCGCGGCCTGAACCGCCTCCTGCACGGAGCCGAACGCTTCCATGGTCTGGCTAAACGCCTGCCAGGATACAGGCTGTCCGTTCACCACCAGGGCGGCGTTGGCCAGGAACAAATCCTGCTTCAGGGTTTCATTTTCCTCCGCTTGTTTTTCCGCCGTCCGCCCGGCTTCAGCCAGCGTCCCTTCCAGCTGGACAATTGCCGCTGTCTGGCTTTCCTTCTCCGATGCCGCCGTGGTCTGCAAGGCGGTGAACGCTTCCTGCTGCTGGGCAGCTTCGGCCTTGGCCGCTGTCAGCGCTTCTTCCAGTTCGGCGATTTTCGCCGCCTGGGTCTCTTTCTCCGATGCGGCTACGCTCTGCAGGGCATTGAATGCCAGCTGCTGCTTCGCGGCGTCTTTCTGAGCGGTGGATAAAGCCGCTTCCAATTCGGCGATTCTGGCTGCCTGGGTTTTCTTGTCCGCCTCCGATGTGGTCTGCAAAGCGCTGAACGCTTCCTGCTGCTGGGCTATTTCGGCCTTGGCCGCCGTCAGCGCTTCTTCCAGCGCCGCGATTTTTGCCGCCTGGCTTTCTTTGTCCGCAGCAGCCGTGGTCTGCAAAGCGCTGAACGCTTCCTGCTGCTGGGCTATTTCGGCCTTGGCCGCCGTCAGCGCTTCTTCCAGTTTAGCGATTTTCGCCGCCTGGGTCTCTTTCTCCGATGCGGCTACGCTCTGCAGGGCATTGAATGCCAGCTGCTGCTTCGCGGCGTCTTTCTGAGCGGTGGAT
>CAMOUF010000212.1 GCA_946626395.1 uncultured Clostridia bacterium | reverse complement strand
AATGTTCCAGATCCCGTCAGAGAACACGGTCATGAGCACATAGGCCAGGGCCACTGCGCCGATGATGGAGGTGAAATCCGTCCAGGGCTTTTCCCCCATGAAAGACGCGCACTCGCACAGGATGGCCACGGCCAGGGCCGCGTACACAGCGCCCTGCACCACGCCGCCCTGAGAGGCATAGACAAACAGCAGGATCAGGGTCACTACTGCCAGGATGCAGGTGGCGGCTGCCAGATAGAAGCCAACACTCTTTTTCTTCATGATCTAATCTCCTTCCTCAGTTTGCCTTTTTCTTGCCGTTCACCTTGGAAAGCACCAGCATCACCAGGCACAGCCCGGCCAGGCAGCCGGAGGCGATTTCCGTGGCCCGGATGGCGGTGGCCCACCAGGGGGTGATGTGCTCGATGACGGCGGTGGAGCTGTAGCCGTTGGCGATCACGGAGCGGCTGATAGCGTATTCCCAGCTGATGGCCGCTTCCTTGAGCAGGTTCAACAGATGGCCGTCGTCAGTCTCCCGGGCACGGGTCAGCACGGCATTTCCGTGGCCGGCGTTGCCGTCCAGGCACCATTCCTGGGTACCGGCAGACAGCACCTCGGCGGAGTGATTCTTGTAGCCGGAACGATCATCAAACTCGCCGTTGGCGGGGGCAGCGTCGGTATCGATGGCGCCCTTCCAGCCCCATTCGTTGCGCAGCACCTGGGTGTTCATTGCGTAGGAGGCGGAGGACCAGCGCAGGCCAAGACGCTCGAAGGACTGCATGATGCCGCCTGCGTTAGCCTTGCGCACGGAGCCCTCAAAGGCCCGCAGATTGCCTTCGCGGAAAGCCTGTTCCGTGAAGAAGCAGATCACGCCTTCGCGATAGAATTCCTGATCGTTGCCCACGAAATGCTTGGGCGCGGCATGGGAACCGGTCTTTTCCATGGCAATCACTTCAGCAGCGCCCGCCAGATAGTTCATAGTGGGGCATTCGGACATATACTCGAAGCTGCGGCCGCCGAAGGGGGTGCGGTGCAGGTCGTTGCCCACGTTGTAGTTGATCATGAACTTGCTCCACATGCCGTCCTCGCCCATCATGGTGCCGCGGCCCGCGATGATGTCATAGTTGAAGGTGCCGGTCATGATGGGGTTGGAACAGTAGCGAGTGGTGGGCACGGTAACGTCTTCGCCATTAACCTTCACAGGGAGGGGATATTTACCGCCCACGGAGTCGCAGCCATCGCCCACGGCAAAGGAGGGAGAAAGCTCGCCCACAGCGGGGCAGGAGAAGCTCTCGGCGGTGGCGTTGGGCAGGGCTTCCACCTTCAATTGATAGATGAATTTTTCCCAGGTTTCCGTATCGGTGATGGGAATATCCTTCATGGAGGCCAGGTTCAGGCCGCTTTCCACGCCGAACTTGGAAGCCACTTCGTTAAAGGAAGGTGCGCCGGCGGGTTTTTCATACCATTCGCCATCCAGCACGTCCATCATGTCCTTGGTGGCGTTCACGCTGGTCTTGCTCACCGGGAAGGTAGCGCCCCAGTCGCTGCGGCTCAGGTAGGTGCCCGCGCCGGGAATCCAGTAATTCAGGTCACAGTCGGCGAACTGGTTGGAAACGGCCACGCCGTTTTCGCCGAAGCGGTACTGTTCCTCGTTGAATTTTTCAGTCCACTTGTAGCTCTTGGCGGCGGTGCCGTCCTTGGTCATACCGTTGGCGGTGGAATAGCCCTGGTTGGCCAGGACGTTGTTCAGGGCGTCGTGGGCGTCGTCGCCGATGGCCACGAAATAGTCGCCCTCGGAGAGGATGTAGCCGCCCTTGCCGTTATTGGCGGTGGAATCGTAGCTGGCCAGCAGATACTTATCCGCGGTGATGGTGACGGTTTCGGAAGCGCCGGGCTGGAGCAGCTGGGTCTTGCCGAAGCCTACGATGGCGATAGCGGATTTTTCTACCTTATGGTCTTTTTCATACTGGCCATAGGGGGTCTGGGCGTAGAGCTGCACCACGCTCTTGCCGGCCACGCTGCCGGTGTTCTTCACGGTGACCTTGGCGGTGATTTCGTTTTCATTCACGGTCACGCTGTCCAGGGTCTGTTCAAAGGTGGTGTAGGAGAGGCCGAAGCCGAAGGGATACTGCACTTCGTCGGCGTAGTTCCAGTTGGCCGCGCCCTTGAGCGCGCCCGCGCTGGCGGTGGCGTTGCCCTGGCCCATCACGGCGTCGGCATAGCGGGTTTCATAGTAGCGATAGCCAATGTAAATGTTTTCGGCCTGGAAGGACATGTATTCGGCGCGTTCATCGTCGCCGATGGTGGCGTTGATTTCATCCACGTTGAGGAACTTGGGCGTTTCGGTGCCGGAGTTCACGGTGGAGGGAGCGGACAGGGAATTGGTGGCGTAGGTGTCCACCAGCTTGCCGGAGGGGTTCACTGCGCCGCGCAGGATTTCCGCCACGCCGGTGAAGCCCTGATGGCCGGGATAGCCGATGAAGAGGATGGCGTCGGCGTATTCCTTGATTTCATGCACTTCCATCTGGTTGGGGCTGTTGAGCAGCACGATGACCTTGCTGAAATTGGCCCGTACCATTTCCAGCAGGTCCCGCTCGTTCTTGTGCAGGGCCAGGGAGCTGATGGGCTCGGCAGAGCCGCCCTCGTCGTCCTTGTCCTGCATCATCAGGTCGGTGCCTTCCGCGCCTTCCCGGGCGAACACCACGATGGCGGCGTCGCTGTAATCGGCGTAGGAGGAAGCGAACTGCTCATAGAAGGCCTTGTTTTCTTCGCTGCCGGCGGCGGAGCCGGTGACGGCGAGGGCCATACCGCCCCAGCTCTGGGTCATCACGCCCCGGGCCGCGGTGCCGGAGAGCAGGCCGTTCCACAGGGTTTCGTTCACTTCAAAGCCCTGAGCCTCCAGCGCGGTTTTCAGGTCGATGGCGTTGATGGCGCCGGTCTTGACCTTGGTGCCGGCAGAGGACGCCTGATAGGCGGGGTCCACGGCGGCATGGCCGAACACGGAGATTTTCTTGGCGTCAGTCAGGGGCAGCGCGCCTTCGTTCTTGAGCAGGGCCGCGCCTTCGCGCATTTCGTTCACGTTCTGCTCCAGGGCGGCGGCGATGGCCTTGGCCTGGGCATCGGCGTCGTCAAAAGCGCCAAACTGGCTCTTAAAGTAAGTCGTATCGGTAGGAGCAGTGCCTTTTTCCACCACCCGCGCAGTGTTGATGCCCAGCGTCGAGTTGATGTAGCTGGCATTGGCGGTGGCGAGGGTGTTGCCGATCAGAGCGATCACCAGAATGACCGCGAAAACCGACGTTAAACCGGACCACAATTTCGATTTGTTCAAAGCAGTCGCCTCCTGTATTTTGGGCGGAGCGCAGTCCACCCCATCTATTATACAGTATAAAATAAACCAGATCGGAAAGAAACAGCTTCTT
Source organism: uncultured Clostridia bacterium (assembly GCA_946626395.1). Lineage (GTDB taxonomy): Bacteria > Bacillota > Clostridia > Christensenellales > Aristaeellaceae > RUG563. The sequence goes on along the minus strand of CAMOUF010000212.1, from coordinate 307 downwards.
CGTAGCTGGTCGCTTTTTGAACGCAGGTGGTCATTATCCGATGCATTATCTCATTGGTCCCCGCAGTTACAAATAGTACACTTTAAGTAACTAAGGGGGACCGCTGGGGCTGTTCGCCCCAGACCCGAACCAGGGGGTTGACCCCCCTGGACCCGCATATGGCGAAAAATCGCAACTGGGATAAACCGACAATCTCCGCCTGATGCGTTGGGGTTACGAAAAGGTAGAGGGCTTCTGGCCCCATAAAGCCCGGGAAAATCCCAGGGGGAAAGTAAACTTTCCCCCTGCGGATTATTCCCTGGCTTTT
>CAMOUF010000211.1 GCA_946626395.1 uncultured Clostridia bacterium | reverse complement strand
TTGGAAAGAAAATCGGAAAAGATGGTTTCCGTTTCCATGATCTGAGGCACAGTTATGCCGTTGCCGCTATCCGTGCAGGGGATGATATGAAAACAGTATCAAGCAACCTGGGCCACACTACAATCAGTATCACGATGGACATTTATGCCAGCTTCACCGATGACATGGCAACGGCATCCGCGAACCGCATGAACGCCTATATCAGCGCCAATTTTTAAGCTGGTGTGGGTAAAAGTGTGGGTAAAAGCATATTTTTAAGCAAAGAAAAAGCCCTGAAACGCTGATGTTTCAAGGCTTTTCTTGTGGCAGGGGAAGAAGGACTCGAACCCTCAACAAAGGTTTTGGAGACCCACGTGTTACCATTACACCATTCCCCTTTGCTTCACGCAACACGAGTATATTATCACAGCAAGGGAAATTTGTCAACACTTTTTTTGAAAATACTGAAAAAGGGAAAGCCGCTCTCTGGGAATCAAAGAGCGGCTTTTCAACTGGTTCAATAAACAGGGTCTTATTCTGCCGTGGCGGTGAAGCCACCAGTATCGTCGGCATCCACCAGGATGGTTTGTCCGGGAAGGACGTCTCCGGCGATCAGCTTCCGGGCCACCAGGGTTTCCACCTTGGATTGCAGCACCCGCTTCATGGGCCGCGCGCCGTACACAGGATCGTAGCCCTGATCCATCAGCCGGTCGAAGGCCGCGTCGGTCAGGCGCAGGGAAAGCTGTTTTTCCTTGAGACGGCCTTTCAGCCGGTTCAGCAGCAGATCCACGATGGAGCGCACCTGGCTCCGGGTCAGGGGCGTAAACATGACGGTGTCGTCGATACGGTTGAGGAACTCGGGGCGGAAGGCGGTTTTCAGCTGAGCCTGTACGGAGGCCTTGGCGCTCTCGGACAAGCGGCCGTCTGCGTCAATACCGTCCAGAATTTGGCTGGAGCCCAGGTTGCTGGTCATGATCAGGATGGTGTTTCTGAAATCCACCGTGCGGCCCTGGCTGTCGGTGACCCGGCCGTCATCCAGAATTTGCAGCAGGATATTGAACACGTCAGGGTGCGCCTTTTCCATTTCGTCAAACAGCACCACAGAGTAGGGATGCCGCCGAACGGCTTCCGTCAGCTGGCCACCCTCCTCGTAGCCCACATATCCGGGAGGCGCTCCGATCAGGCGGGACACGGAGAACTTCTCCATATACTCCGTCATGTCGATGCGCACCAGGTTCTTTTCGTCGTCAAAGAGGGCTTCCGCCAGGGTTTTCGCCAGTTCGGTTTTGCCCACGCCCGTGGGGCCCAGGAACAGGAAGGAGCCGATGGGCCGGTTCTCGTCCGCCACGCCCGCCCGGGAGCGCAGGATGGCTTCGCTGACGCTTTCCACGGCCTCGTCCTGGCCGATGACCCGCTTATGCAGAACGTCGGGCAGGCGAAGCAGCTTTTCCCGTTCGCCCTCCATCAGCTTGCTGACGGGAATGCCCGTCCAGCGGGCTACGATGCGGGCGATTTCCTCTTCGGTGACCTTGTCCCGCAGCAGGGTATTTTTCACGGGGTTTTCTTTTTCCGCGTCCGCCAGCTCCGCTTTCAATTTGGGCAATTCGCCGTACTGCAATTCCGCAGCCTTGGCCAGGTCGTACTTTTGCTTGGCCCGGTCGATTTCCGCGTTGACGCGCTCGATTTCCTCCCTGAGCTTCTGCACCTTGCCGATGTCGTTTTTTTCGTTTTCCCAGCGGCTTTGCATTTCCTGGAACTGATCCCGCATTTCAGACAGCTCCTTGCGCAGGATGGCAAGCCGCTCCTGGCTCAGCGGGTCGGTTTCCTTTTTCAGGGCCGCTTCTTCGATTTCATGCTGCATGATGCGGCGGCGGATTTCGTCCAGCTCCTGGGGCATGGAATCCATTTCTGTGCGGATCATGGCGCAGGCTTCGTCCACCAGGTCAATGGCCTTGTCGGGAAGGAACCGGTCGGTGATATATCGGTTGGACAGGGTGGCCGCGGCGATCAGGGCGGCATCCTGGATCTTTACGCCATGGAACACTTCATAGCGCTCTTTCAGGCCGCGGAGGATGGAAATGGTGTCTTCCACCGTGGGCTCGTTCACCATCACGGGCTGGAAGCGCCGCTCCAGGGCGGCGTCCTTTTCCACGTATTTGCGGTACTCGTCCAGGGTGGTGGCGCCGATGCAGTGCAGTTCGCCCCGGGCCAGCATGGGCTTTAAGAGGTTGCCTGCGTCCATGCTGCCTTCGGCCTTGCCCGCGCCTACGATGGTGTGCAGCTCATCGATAAACAGGAGGATCTTGCCTTCGCTCTTTTTGATTTCGGCCAGCACGGCCTTTAACCGCTCTTCAAATTGGCCCCGGAACTTGGCCCCGGCAATCAGGGAGCCCATGTCCAAAGAGAATACGGACCGGTCCTTTAAGCTGTCGGGCACGTCGCCCCGGACGATGCGCTGGGCCAGACCCTCGGCGATGGCGGTTTTGCCCACGCCGGGTTCGCCGATGAGCACGGGATTGTTTTTGGATTTACGGCTCAAAATGCGGATCACGTCGCGGATTTCCCGATCCCTGCCAATGACGGGGTCCAGCTTGCCCTTCCGAGCCATATCCACCAGATCACTGCCGTACTTGGCCAGAGCGTCATAGGTTTCCTCGGGATTGTCGCTGGTGACCCGGGCCGCGCCACGCACAGCACTCAGGGCCTTGAGGAAGGCGGCTTCCGTAACGTTCAGCCGTTTAAACAGAGGAGACAAATCCTTGTCCGCCGCTTTGATCAGGGAAAGGAACAGATGCTCCACGGAAATGAATTCATCCTTCATCCGGGCCGCTTCATCGGCTGCGGCGCGCATGGCTTTATCCATGTCGGAGGAAATATAGACCTTTCCCTCCTCCCGGGACAGGCCCCGCACCTGGGGCAGCTTTTGCAGGATGGCGTCCGCGCCTTCACGCAGCGCGTCGGCGTCCACGTTCATTTTGGACAGCAGCTGGGGAATCAGCCCTTCGGGCAAATTGAGCAGCGCTGATAATAGATGGGCCTGCTCCAATTGCTGGTGGCCCCGCTCCTGGGCAATGCGCTGGGCCAGCTGAATGGTCTCCATGGATTTCTTGGTGTAGGAATTGTTGGACATACGATCAACCCCCATTCGGGAAGAATTTCTGTTGGCGAAGGTCAAAAACTGACTTTCTTTGACTTTCAACTATATTCTACCACGTTTTTCCGTTCTGTCAAGGGGGGGTTCTGAATTATTTGTAATTTGTTTCGCAAATGATTACGGTTGAATCGACGTAAAAAAAGAAAAGCGTCAGAAGGAAAATGGGAAAAAGCTTCTGACGCTTCCTGATGATTTGCTTTCTAAAGAGCAGTTAGAGAAAAATCAGTGCAGTTCCACGCAGTACATATTGGCATTGTTCTTGCTGCAGGTGCCCACCACCAGCATATCGTTGTACACCGCGGGGCTGCCTTCAATGGCGCCGCCCAGGTTCAGGGTGGAGCGCACCTCGCCGGTGCGGCCGTAGAGCATGGTCAGGTTGCCGCCTTCGTCGCCCTGGACGATCCAGGCTTCGCCCCGATCGTTGTACACCGCAACGGGCGAGGAAATGGCTTCGCTGGCCAGGGCATGCTCCCACACCACGCTGCCGGTCTGCTTATCCAGGGCGATGATTTTGCTGCCGCCGCCATCCACCATATTCACGGTGAAAATCACCAGATTGCTGATGGCGTTCTGGCCGATCACCGGGCTGGCCTTGCAGCCGGACATCTGATTCTTGTCAAAGGTGCATTTGATTTCGTATTTCCAGATTTCCTCGCCGGTGAGGGCGTTGATGCGGCGGATGGTCACCGGGTTCTTGCTGCCCAGGCGGTTGTAGCAGGTATTGCCGGTGTACAGGCTCACGCTGGTTTCGCTGTCCATATCCAGGGCCAGGGCGGCATCGGTATTATCTCCCGCATCGATGGCCCAAACGGATTTCAAAGTATCGGAATCTACGCACCGAATCACGCCGTAGGTGTCCGCCATATAGATATATTTATCGTACATGGCGATACTGCTTTCCACGCCCACCTGGGCGTCCTTCTCGGCGGACGCCTTGGTGCGCAGATAGGTAATGGCGGGCTTGATGTCAATGGAAAGCTTGGCGTCGGGGTTGTCCAGGGTGGGATAATTGAATTCCCCGTTCAGGTCCACGGCGTAGAGCAGTCCGTTTTCCCCGGCCACCACCAGGGCGTCGGTATTGCCCATGAGGTGCATGTCATAGAGGAACAGGGCGGTGCCGTCGAATGCGCCGTTGGAGGTGTACTGGGTCTGGTTGTCGTGCTTTCTGCCGTTGAGCAGGTAGATTTCCTTGTTGTTCACCAGGTTGAACAGGCGCAGGCCGATAGAGCCGGTCTTGCCGTTGGCCAGTTTGGAAATGCCCTGGCCCACGGCCAGCAGGGGACGGTCCATCCTGTCGATGGATACACTGCCCTTCAGGGGGAAGCCCACGTTAATGGGGTCCCGGGTGGGGGAACCGTCGGACAGATCCAGGAAATAAATCTTTCCGTCCTGGGCGGCGAAAATCACTTCGGTCAGGCGGACCACATTCACCTTGTCTTCATACAGGCTCATGCCCTCGCGTACCTGCTGGGTCCAGCGGATGATGGCGGGCTGGCCCGTCCAGCCCACGCCGTACAGAGTGCCGTAATCGTCGGTGCGCAGGGACCCGATGGGGGACTGCCACTTGACGCTCATGGTGCCGGTCTGGATATCGGCGGTGCCGAAGGCGGCGTTGCGGCGGAAATTGTCGCCCCGGAAGGTGGCCACGCCCAGGGGATAGTGCATATAGTTGTCAGGATGGGGGGCGATATAGCCGCTTTCCCGTTTAACGGATTTATCTTTGACTACATTTTCCGTGGACTTTAAAGAGCCTGCGCCATCATAGGCTTCCAGCCGGGGTAGGGGAGAGGCGGTAGGCAGCGCCGTGGCCGGAGCGGTAGGGCGCGGTGTAGGCTCCTCTGTGGGCGCGGGAGTGGGCGCTTCCGTAGGCGCTTCGGTAGCGGCCGGCCCTTCGGTGGGCAGCGGCGCGTTGGTGGGCGCCCAGGTGACCACGGCGGCCAGAGAAGTGCTCATGGATTCAATGCTCTCGGGCTCCGCTGTCGCCAGCACTTCAGAAATCGGGGCAACCGTTTCTTCCGGAAGGATCACCGGGGCCACGGTCACGAAGGGCTTCTGGGTGGGCAGCGGCTCTTCGGTGGGGGCCGGGGTGGGGTCGGCAATGGAGAGGGAAATCATTTTGTCCGTGCGGGTCCAGGTGTTTTTTTCCCGGATCACCGCGTAAATGTTTCCGGTATAGGGCATATCGAAAATGGCGCTGATGTTCCAGATTTTGTTGGTTTCCTTTTCGCCGTTGACCAGGGTCACGGTGCAGGCGATGTCGTTTCCTTCCTCATCCTCGATCCTGACGCCGTCCACGTTCTGGTTGGTGGTCAATGTCAGAATCAGGCGGGAATTGGTGGAAGCGGTGGTGGCGGCCGCCTGGAAATCATAGGCTTTTCCCGGCTCGTTGGACTGCACGTTCAGCAGCCCGTCCACCGCGTTTTTAAGCGGCGTCAGGGGCCCGGCGTTATCCATAAAATGCAGGGCCACCGCCAGCAAAAGCACCACAATAAACGCCCCTACGATGATCTTCAGCCAGGGGATGGAGCGGCCTTCGTCCTCCTCGTCCATGGCGTCCTCCAGGGCGACGGGACGGCGCATGAACATCTGGTCGTCCTGGTCCGCGGCGTTTGCGCGGCTTGCCCTGCGCCGGGGAGCGGGGGCAGGCTCGGGAGCGTTTTCCTCCGGCCAATTGGAGGGCTGGCGGCGCTGCCATCTGATTTCGTCGATGTCCTCCTGGGAGGGCTGAACCTGGGGCGGCTGCACCACGGCCCGGGGCGTTTGCGCGGACTGCGGCGCCTGAAAAGCCTGCTGATTTTCAATTTCTTCTGCGGCCCGGTGACGGTCGCTGCGGCGGTGGCGCACCGGCGGCTGAAGATTATTTTGATTCGATCCCTGATAATTGCTCAAAGCAAGAAACCTCCTGCCATTATTGGTCAAGAATGTATAAATAACCTCCTACAGTATACCAGAAAAACGCGTGATTCACAAGCCATAAATCATGATCCGGGCGAAAGTTCACGAAAATATTACTTTCATGGGGCACAAACCGAATTTTTGAACGGGATTCCTGGCCGCGCCTTGTTTTTCTTTCAAATATTTGGTACAATGAATTCCGTTGTTACAGTCGTTTTTATGGCTGCGCCTCTTGGATCTAAGGAGAGGGAAAGGAAGAAAGGCATGGAATTAAAGCTGCTTTGCGCCGCGGAGCAATTTGTGGAAATCGGCTGGGACCAGGTGCCCAGCGCGGACAGATACCGAGTTTTCTGGGCGGACAGAAATACGCCCGCGATGAAGTTCAAACGGGTGGCGGAAACGAAGGATACTTCTTTCCGCTTGGAAAAAGCCACCCATGTGCCCCATTTTTTCCGGGTGGAGGCCCTGCGGGGAAATGACACGGCAGACTTGAGCGGCGTTTTTCGCACCCCGGTCAAAAAAGTTTTCCATGCGCAGCTGGAAAAGCTGAACCGGGGCCTGGCCGCCGCCCTGCGGCCGGACGGCGTGTTTCTTGCCTGGCGGCTGTTTCGTGAGGAAGTGGACGGATACTCGGATACCGGCATGACCGGGGCGGATTTCGCGGTGTACCGGGACGGAGAAAAGATTGCGGAAGTGACGGACAGCACGAATTATCTGGACCGGGAAGGCGATAGAAACAGCAGCTATCAGGTGGCGGCGGTTTGGCGGGGAGAGGAGAAAGAAAAGTGCGCCCCGGTCAGGCCCTGGCAGAGCGGGAAAAATTATATCGACCTGCCCCTGTGCCCGCCCGCTCCCGGCGTGACCCGGCCCGGCGTCCTGCATCCCCAGGGGGAAGCCTTTACCTACAGCGCCAACGACATGTCTGTTGGCGACGTGGACGGCGACGGCGAAATGGAATATTTCGTCAAGTGGGACCCCTCCAACTCCAAGGATGTGTCCCAGCGGGGATACACGGGCCGCTGTATCATCGATTGCTACAAGCTCAGCGGCAGGCTGCTTTGGCGCTTGGATATGGGGCCCAACATCCGGGCCGGGGCCCATTACACCCAGTTCATGGTATACGATTTTGACGGGGACGGCAAAGCGGAAATGTGCGTTAAAACTGCGCCGGGCACCCGCATGACGGTGTTCAACCCCGACGGCAGTGAAAAGAGCAGCCGGTATATTACCCTGCTGCCGGAGGATATCGCCGCCGGATACAGCAATGAGGACGATTACGTCTGCTCCGCGCAGGATTACAGAAATTACATGGCAGATTTGTTTTTTGCCTGGGGGGAGCATCCGGAGGGGAAGGCGGGGCATTGGCCCGCTGCCCTGGAGGAATGCTTTGGCATCCCGAATCGGTATTCCTATCCCTTGAGCCGGGGAGACGCGGAGGCCCTTGCGGATTACTTCATTCAGGTGTACGCCCCCTCCCGCAGCCCCAAGAATAAGCTGGACGAATTTGAAGGCTTTATTTTCAAAGGCCCCGAATACCTGACCATGTTTTCCGGCGACGGGCGGGAGCTGGAAACGATTCCCTTCCCAGTGCCCCGGGGAGACGACGGCCTGCTTTGGGGGGATTACAGCCTCAAGCGGATCGAGCCCTGCAACCGGGTGGACCGGTTCCTGTCCGCCGTTGCGTATCTGGACGGGGAGCGGCCCTCGGTGATCATTGGCCGGGGCTATTACACCCGCACCACAGTTTCCGCCTATGATTTCCGGGACGGACATTTTATCAAACGCTTTACCGCCGATTCCGGCCACGTGCCCATGCATAATCCCTTCCGGGACGATCCCCACGCAGGGATGGGAACCAGCCCCACCCATGGCGCTTTCGCGGGCCAGGGCAACCATAGCATGGCCATTGCCGACGTGGACGGCGACGGCTGTCAGGAAATCGTTTACGGCGCGGCGGTGATCGACCAGGATGGCAGCCTGCTCTATTCCAGCTACGGCCCCATGCCGGACGGGCATATGGCCAAGTTCGGCCATGGCGACGCCATGCACTGCGCCGTGATTGACCCGGACCGGCCCGGAATGCAGATTTTCAACGTGTTCGAGGGGGCCAAGGCCGCCCCCTGGGGCTTTGCTCTGCGGGACGCGGAAACGGGGGAAGTGATTTTCGGCCAGCCGGCGGACACAGATTTGGGCCGCTGCATGGTGGGGGACACCGTGCCCGGCGTGCGCGGCTTGCAGTGCTGGGTACAGGAAACCTTCGACTGCCAGGGGAACAAGCTGGATACGCCCTTGCTGGGCACCAATGCCAGCATCCGCTGGGCGGCGGATCTATCCACCCAGATCATTGACGGGGTGGATTATCTGAAGGGCCGCCATGTGGGCCAGGTGGGCGACAGCGCCCACGGCGTGATGCTGGAGCCGGAACACACCCTCACCAATAACGGAACCAAGGGCAACCCCTGCCTGATCGCCGATGTATTTGGCGATTTCCGGGAAGAGATTCTGCTGCGGCTTGAGGACAGCTCCGCGATCCGGATTTACATGAACACGGATATTACGCCCCATAAGCTGTTTACCCTGCTTCACGATCCCCAGTACCGGGTGGGCGTGGCCTGGCAGAACAACTGCTATAACCAGCCCTGCTATCCTTCCTTCTATTATGCCAGCGATATGGACTGGGCCAATGTGCTGCCCGCTCTCAGAAAGCTCTAAGTTTTAAGTTCCAAGCTGATTTTGTTTGCTGTGATTCGGTGTGCCGATGATGAAGGACTGTTTTGCTTGGAACTTGGAACTTTGTACTTTGAACTATGACTGCATCAAAATGGGGAACTGCCCAAACCTTCCCAGGCGGGCGGTTCCCCGTTTTTGATTTCGTTTCAGCAAAGCGCCTTACGCTTTTTTCCCTTCCACGATGCGTTCCAGGCAGGCCTGGGCTTCCAGCACCTGGGCCCGGGTGACGGCGGAGGGGTCGCCGTAGCGGGCGGCGATGTACAGCTCCCGCAGCTTTTCCGCGTCCTTGACGCCGCTGTCTTCCTTTTCCCGGGAAAGGATGTCTGCCGAGGTATCCGTGGGATCCACGTTCAGGCCCCTGGCGCTTCTGTATTCCAGATAGGTTTTATAGATCCGGCGAAGCTGCCGGGCGTTTCCGACGATGGGGGCTGCTTTTTTCCTGCGCTTTTGCTTTGTCCCGGGAATATCCTCCCCTTCATTCAGCGCCTCTTCCTCTTCTTCGGCGGGCTGATTGCGGCGGGCGTAGCGAAGCACCAAATAAAGCGCCAGCGCAAGCAGCAGAAACAGCATGACCCACGCGCCGATGCCCGCCGCCCGCTCGATCAGCATCCGGTGGGCATCCATGCTCTCGGATGCCATGGCGGATGTGCCGCCTCCTTCATATTCCAATTCCAACGGCAGGATATTCTTTTCAGGCTTCATATATTCTTCCAGCGTCATTTCCTCCACCGGAGAATGCCCGTCGGGGAACAGGCGATGGATGAGCCAGATGAGAAACCGGCCCAGGGGCTCCAGGATCGCCCGCAGCGCCCCCTGGGAAAAGCGCAGCAGCAGAAACAGGACCAGGGATACGCCCACCGCCAGCAGGGGAAAGCCCACCACGGACAGGGCGTTTCGCAAATGCCAGTTCAGGGGCATCTTCGCGCCCATTTCCATCCGGCGCATGGCCGTCACGCCCAGAGCCAGGAAAGCGAACGCGTAAACCAGGCTTTCCACGGAAATGACCTGCCCCCAATAGATGGTGGCGTTGGCGATATTCGCCGCGATGAAAAACAGGCAAATGATCAGCAGCAGCCGAAAGCTCTTCCGGTATTCGTCCAGGGGCATGGCGTAGTGGCCCCGGGTCATAACCACAATGTAATAAAGCCACGCAACTGCCGGGAAAGCGAGCAGCGGCTCCATCTTCCCCGCCAGGAAGGCAAGGCCCGGCAGAAGGGAAAGAGCACAGCGCAGCGCCCCATTTTTGCACCGGACGATCACAAACCCGATGCCCAGGCACAGCGCAGCGAACAGCGCCATGGGCAAGCGCCAGGCGCGGAAAGCGCTGAACACATGCAGAATGGCGAAATAGAAACAAATATCTCCTGTGACCCGAAGAACTGACGTTTGCTTCATGATGTTTCCTCCTCGGCGCAAAGCACGATGGGCCTTTGGTCGGCATACTTTTCCAGCCTGCTGATTCCCTGGCGGCAGCTTTCTGTCAGGGTGGGCGTGATGACGATGAAGGCGCAGTTGTTCCTTTTATGGCGCAAACAGGTTTCGATCAAATCAGCAAATCCGGTGTAGCCCGTGAGCCGGGACAGGCCAATGCGCCGCTGGATAAAATACAAGTGGCTCAGGCCCAGGCCTTCCGTAATGGAAAAGAGGTCGCCGTTGCTCCGCATGGAATAAGGGATCTTTTTTTCTTCCAGCATCCGGCACACGGCGGCGGCCATGGACAGGCATTTTTCCATCAGCGGCGGGCGGGAGGGATCGATATGCACGATCAATTCGGCGGCGCTGTCGGTGGTAAAGTCGTGCTGGCGCACGATCAGCTTTCCCGCCTTGGCCGTTTGATTCCAGGAAATCTGCTTCATGGGCTCCCGCCCGGTATATTCCCTGTAGCCCAGCACCATGCTGGGATCATCATAGAGAAAGCGCCGAACAGATATGGCCCCCAAAGTGCCGCCCAGGGCCCGGAAGGAAGGAAGATCGCAGCAGGCCGCGGTGCAGATGACGCGGCCCTCCACATCGCCGGAGCGCATCAGGGGCTTTAAGCCCAGAAAATCCCCGGATTCCAGGTAATACCTGCCCAAATCATACAGCCCCCGGCGCTTGACGGAAATCCGGAGCTTTCCGGAAAACCGGCTGCGGGGCCCCAGGGAAAAGCGCTGGTTCACCCGGATGCCGGAAAAATCTTCTTGAACGTGGCGGCGAAGGAATGCTTCGTCCTCCTCCAGATTGAACTGGGAATCAAGCCTTAGGGTCAGCCCGGCGTACAAAAGGGGAAGGCGGCTGTAATTGCTGACCGTGTAGCGAAGCGTTACGATTTCGCCCGGCTCCACCAGCTTGGTATCCAAAGAAAAGGACACCTGCAAAGGCCGCAGGCTTTCCCGCCTGCTGGCAATTTCCACCAGGGCCAACAGCACCACCGTGGACAAAAGCACAAAGGCGATCATAGCTTTTCCAGGGGGACGGGAACTTCGTCCAGCAGGTTCTGCACAAAGCGGACAGCGTCCAGGTGGCTCTGGTTCACCAGCGTCAGCCGGTGGGGCAGCACCCAAACGGCCTCCCGCTTCACGTCCTCGGGGATCACATAATCCCGCCCCTGAAGGGCGGCATAGATTTGGCTGGCCCGGTACAGGGCCAGGCTGCCCCGGGTGGAAACGCCGGTGAGAAGCAATTCGCTTCTTCGAGTAGCTTCAATCAGATCCATCATATACCCGGCGATATCGTCGCTGACCCGCACCTGGGAATAGCTTTCTTCAAGAGCCTTTAGCTCTCCCTCCCGGATCACCGGCTTCAATTCCTTCAGCAGCGTTTGGCTGTCCGGCCTGCGCAGCACGCCGATTTCCTGAGCCCTTGTCATATATCCCAGTTTTAAGCGCATGAAAAACCGGTCCAGCTGGGCTTCGGGCAGGGGAAAGGTGCCGTAGGATTCCAGGGGGTTCTGGCTGGCCATGACCATGTAGGGCCGCTTCATCGTGTAGGTTACGCCGTCCACGGTGATCTGCTTTTCCTCCATGGCTTCCAGCAGCGCCGCCTGGCTCCGGGGCGTGGCTCGGTTGATTTCATCCGCCAGGATGATCTGGGAAAAAAGCGGGCCGGGGCGGAACTCGAATTCCCCCTTCTTCTGGTTGAAGAAATTGATGCCCGTCAGGTCCGACGGCATCAGGTCCGGAGTGAATTGAATGCGCCTGAAACCCCCGCCGATGGATTTGGCGAAGGCGCGCAGCAGCATGGTTTTCCCCGTTCCGGGCACGTCCTCCAGCAGGATGTGACCCGATGCGATGAGGCACACCACGATCTGCTCGATGGCCTCCTCCTTGCCCACGATCACGCGGCCGCAGTTTTCCAGGATTCTTTCTTTCAGGCTGACAAACGGCTGAGTCTGCATACGCGTCCCCCTTTTTCTTTCCTGGATTCTATTATAGCACAGAGCGTCCGGGAAAGCTACCTGTTTCCATCGCTTTCCAGGCATAAAAATGCCGTGAGCTTTTCAGCCCACGGCATGCGATCGCCAGATATCCAAAGTATCAGAAGGTCACCACTTCCGGGGCGGCGGTGAAGGAGGAGAAGGTGGCGGTGGCGTCCTTCAGATAAAACACTTCGCTGTTGCCGTCGCCGGGCTTGTACATGGCCTGGAGGGAGGGGTATTCCGCCAGCATATGTTCCTGAGGAGCCAGCCGGTCGTCGGCATAGGCTTTGGCCGCCACCCGCAGCCACACGCCGTCCTTGAAGGCGCAGATTTCGATTTTGGGATTGGCATGGATTTGCTTGGATACGTCCTTCACCTTGCCGGTCTGGAAATACAGCTTGCCTTCAAACAGATCGATGGTGCCAAAGGGGCGCACCCGGGGCTGGTCGCCCTCCATCGTGGCCAGATAATAGGTTTGGGCTTCCTTCAAAAACTGCAGCACCTTTTCCATGGGATGATTCCTCCTTGTTTGTTTTATTTCAGAAGCCGTATACATCCTTGCATTTGGCTTCCAAATAATTGAGATAATAGGAAGGGTCAAAGGGCTGGCCCATCGCGTTTTCCAGGATTTGCGCAGGGGTGAGCAGGCAGCCGTAACGCCAGATATGCTCCCGGTTCCATTGGTTCATGGGGCCAAAGTCACCCTTTTCCAGGGCGGCGTCCACGTCCACGGTTTCCTTCATTTTCGCCAGGAACTGGGCCCCGTAAGCGCTGCCCAGGGCATAGGAGGGGAAATAGCCGAACGCGCCGGAGGACCAATGACTGTCCTGCAAAACGCCGCGCCTGTCGTCCGGCACGTCGATGCCCAGATACTCCCGGTACATGCCGTTCCAGGCCCTGGGCAAATCCCGCACCTCTAATTCTCCCGCCATCAGCCGCTTTTCCAGCTCATACCGGATCATCACATGCAGGCAATAGGTCACCTCGTCCGCCTCCGTGCGGATCAGAGAGGGCTGCACTTTGTTGACCGCTTTATAAAAATCCTGCCATGTATAGGGCTTCATTTCCTCGGGGAACAGCGCCTGGAGCTTGGGGAAAATGAACCTGGCAAAGCCCTTGCTGCGGCCCAGGATATTTTCATAAAAGCGGCTCTGGCTTTCGTGAATGCCCATGGACACGCCGCCGTCCAGCACGGTATAGGCCAAATCCTCGTCGGAGCCGGTGTCGTACAGGGCATGGCCGCCCTCGTGGATCACGCTGAACATGGAGGAGCTCAAATCTTCGGGATAATAATGGGTGGTGATGCGCTCGTCCAGGTGGGAGCCCAGGCTGGTGGTGAAGGGGTGCTCGGTGGTAGACAGGCCCACGTGGTCCCGGTCCAGGCCCATTACGTCCATGAGCCAATAGGCCAGTGTTTCCTGGCGGGCGTCGTCAAAATTTCCTTTGAGGCATTGATCGCTGACCTGGGGCCGGGCGGCGCATTGGTGAATCAAGGGCACCAGCCGCGCTTTCAATTGGCCAAAGAAGGCATCGCATTTTTCCCTGTTCAGCCCCGGTTCAAATTCGTTCAGCCAGTAATCGTAGGGGTCCATGTCCGGGGCGGCGTACCGGGCGAACCGCAGCCGATAGTCCACCATCTTTTCCAGATAGGGGGCGAAGGAAGCAAAATCGCTGTTTATTTTGGCGCTGTGCCATACGTCCTCGCTTTCCACCGCCAGCTTTTCAAAGGCCACGTATTCTTCCTGAGGAATCTTCTGCATGAAGCGAATGTCCTTGAGCAGGAGATACACCATCCGGTTTTCCCGTTCCGTCAGCTGCTCCTTCTGGCTGTCCAGGTATTCCAGCAGCGCCACAGTGTCGGCGCCGGTGGAAAGCTGATAGGTGATTTCGCTCAAAATGCCCAGGGTCTGGGCCCGGTTCCCGGCCGTGCCCCGGGGAGCGGTGGTTTCCCCATCATAGCTGATGAGCCCCATGGCGTGGCTGTACGCACTCATTTTTACCTGTAAGGTGACAAGGTCTTTTCTTGCTTGTTCCAGTTCCATCCTGCTGTCCGCCTTTCCTGTTTCTGCTTTGATTATAGCCTTTCTTTCATTACTTGTCCAGAAAAATATAAACGGATGAATCAGGGCGGTGGAATAATTTTCTTGCTTTTATTTCCAATATCAGTTATAATGATCTCATTGATCAGGCCCTTGGGAGCCGGGCCGCGGACGCGGCAGCAGGGACGCATATTTTCTGCGGGACAGGCATATCATTGCTTGGTCCTTTTTTTCTATTCTGAAAGGACGAGAGGCGAGGAGTGGAGCCAACGATGGAACAAACCAAAAAGATTGCCTATCACGTTTCCCGGATGACTATTTATGCCAATGCCGCCCTGTCGGCGGTGAAGCTGGCCGCGGGGCTGCTGGCCCGCTCCGGGGCCATGGTGTCCGACGCGGTGCATTCCATTTCCGATGTGTTCAGCACCATCATCGTGATGATCGGGGTGCGGGCGGCGGGAAAGGCGTCCGATAAGGAGCATCCTTACGGCCACGAGCGCATGGAATGCGTTGCCGCCATTATCCTGGCCGGGGTGCTGCTGGCCACGGGGCTGATGATCGGCTATTCCGGGGTGAAAAAAATCCTGTCGCCCGAAACGCTGAATGTTCCCGGCGCGCTGGCGCTGGCCGCCGCCATTGTATCCATCCTGGTGAAGGAAGCCATGTTCCGCTACACCCGGAGGGCGGCGAAGCAAATCGACTCCGACGCCCTGATGGCCGATGCCTGGCATCACCGCTCCGACGCCCTGAGCTCCATCGGCGCTTTGATCGGCATTGGCGGGGCGCGGCTGGGCCTGCCCATCCTGGACCCCATCGCCAGCCTGGTGATCTGCCTGTTCATCGGCAAGGCGGCCTATGATATTTTTACCGACGCGGTGAATAAGATGGTGGATCAAAGTGTGGATGAGGAAACGGAAGCCGCTATCCGGGCCTGCGCCATGCAGCATCCTGGTGTTGCGTCCATTGACCGGCTAATGACCCGGAAATTCGGCAGCCGCATCTATATCGAAATGGAAATCTCCGCTGACGGCGCTTTGCCCCTGACCCAGGCCCACGCTATCGCGGAAAGGGTGCATACCGATATTGAACGGCAATTCCCCAAGGTGAAGCATATCATGATCCATGTGAATCCCACCGGAGAGCCGCAGGAAGCAGAATAAAGCTGTACAGCAGGAAGGAACGATACGCCATGCATTTGTCTTTGGAGCAGGCGCTGAAAAAATATACCCCCTGGAATGAGCAGGAGGAGCGGGACCGCGCGGTGATGCTGAACGCCCTGTCTGCGTCCCCCGATCCTTTTACCAGGGAGAATCCGGTGATGCATTTTACCGCGTCCTCCTGGATTTTGAGCCCGGACGGGCGGCAGGTGCTGATGGCGTATCACAACATTTATCAGTCCTGGGCCTGGACCGGCGGCCACGCGGACGGGGAAAGGGATCTGCTGGCTGTGGCCCTTCGGGAAGCGAAGGAGGAAACAGGGGTTCATGCCAAGCCTTTTTCCGAAGACATTTTTTCTTTGGAAACCCTGACCGTGGAGGGCCATGAAAAAAAAGGACAATACGTGTCCAGTCATCTGCACCTGAACGTGACCTATCTTTTGCTGGCTGACCCTTCAGAGCCCATTCGGCCTAAGGCTGACGAAAACGCCGCGGTGCACTGGTTCCTCCTGGAGGAAATCGAAAAAAACTGCGCCGAACCATGGATGGCCCAGCGCATTTACCGAAAGCTGAATGAAAAAGCAGGGATCATATTGAACGGATAATTTCAATACAAATCTTGTGGGAGCAATGCCAATCAATCCCCTGATATTATACTCCAAATATGATTTATAAAGAACACGTTAACTGATTCCAATATTGCTTACTCGGAGGAGGCGCGGGGGACCCTCTTTGGTATTCAAAGAGAGGGTCCCCCCACAAACTTTTGCATTAAGCCAAATAATAAAGCACAATTACGATGTAAAAACCATCAGTTACGATGTACGCCTTGCGGTAAAAGGGCCCCATTTGATACAGTAGAGCCACAAAGACGACCTGCCAAAACAGGTTGAAATCATGAAGGAGGATTCCCCATGAAAAAGATCGTTGCCCTGCTGGCTGCCCTGATCCTGGCCCTGTCCA
>CAMOUF010000210.1 GCA_946626395.1 uncultured Clostridia bacterium | reverse complement strand
GGCGGCGCTGAAACATCAGGCCCCCCAAACCGACGTGGCCATCGAACTGGGCGGCGAGGACGCCAAGATCATCTATTTCACCGGCGGGCTGGAGGAGCGCATGAACGGCGTGTGCGCCGGGGGCACCGGCAGCTTTATCGACCAGATGGCCGCCCTGATGCAGACCGACGCTCCGGGCCTGAATGACGAAGCCGCCCATTATCAGGAAATTTATCCCATTGCTGCCCGGTGCGGCGTGTTTGCCAAATCCGATATCCAGCCCCTGATCAACGACGGGGCCACCAAGGCCGACCTGGCCGCCTCCGTGTTTCAGGCGGTGGTGAACCAGACCATTTCCGGCCTGGCCTGCGGCAAGCCCATCCGGGGCCATGTGGCCTTCCTGGGCGGGCCGCTGCATTTTCTGCCGGAGCTGCGGGCCGCTTTTATCCGTACCTTAAAGCTCACTGATGAAACCGCCGTCATGCCCCCCAACAGCCATTTGTTCGCCGCCATGGGCGCGGCCCTGAACGTGGGGGAGGGCAAGGCAAGAGAGATCGACGCCCTCATCGACGCCATGAGCCGGGGCGTGATGCTGACCTTTGAATTAAAGCGCATGGAGCCCCTCTTCGCCACCGACGAGGAATACCAGGCCTTTACCCGCCGCCATCAAAAGGCCCGGGTCAAGCGGCAGGAATTGGCCTCCTACGAAGGAAATTGCTATCTGGGCATTGACGCCGGCAGCACCACCACCAAGCTGGCCCTCATCGGCAGCGAAGGCCAGCTCTTATGGACGTTCTACGGGGGCAACCAGGGCAATCCCCTGAAAACCGCCATCGCCGCCCTGAGGGAATTAAAGGAAAAGCTGCCCAAAGGGGCTGTGATTGCCCGGGCCTGCTCCACGGGCTATGGGGAAGAATTGATGAAATCCGCCTTTTCCCTGGACGAGGGGGAGGTGGAAACCATCGCCCATGTGACTGCCGCCAGCTTCTTTGATCCTCAGGTGGACTGCGTGCTGGATATCGGCGGCCAGGATATGAAATGCATCAAGCTGAAAAACGGCTCGGTGGATACCATCCTGCTGAACGAAGCCTGCTCCTCCGGCTGCGGCTCTTTTCTGGAAAATTTCGCCAATTCTATGGGCTACACCGCCCAGGCCTTCGCCCAGGAGGCGTTGTTTGCCCTGCATCCTTTGGATTTGGGCACCCGCTGCACCGTGTTCATGAACAGCAATGTGAAGCAGGCCCAGAAGGAAGGGGCCTCGGTGCAGGATATTTCCGCGGGCCTGGCCTATTCCGTGATCCGAAACGCCCTGTTCAAGGTGATCAAATTGGCGGACGCCGCCGACCTGGGAAAGCGGGTAGTGGTGCAGGGGGGCACCTTCCATAACCAGGCGGTGCTCCGGGCCTTTGAAATAATCTCCGGGGCCCATGCCGTGTGCCCGGACATCGCGGGCATGATGGGGGCCTTCGGCGCGGCGCTGATCGCCCGGCGGCACGACGAGGGGCAGGGCACCGCCATGCTGCCCCTGGACGAAACCCTGTCCCTCCAATGGAAAACCAGTACCACCCACTGCGCCGGCTGCGAAAACCATTGCATGCTCACCGTGAACCTGTTCCCCGGCGGGCGGCGGCATATCACCGGCAACCGCTGCGAGCGGGGCCTGGGCAAAGCGGCCAGCGGGAACAAGGGGCCCAACGTGAGCGCCTATAAATGCAGGCGCATGTTCGATTATCAGCCCTTGGAAAACGCGCCTCGGGGGGAAATCGGCATTCCCCGGGTGCTGAACATGTGGGAAAACTATCCCTTCTGGCATACGTTCTTCAGCCAGCTGGGCTTTTCCGTGCGCCTGTCGCCGGTGTCCACCCGGAAAATTTACGGCCTGGGCATGGAATCCATTCCCTCGGAAAGCGAATGCTATCCAGCCAAGCTGGCCCACGGCCACGTGCAATGGCTGATCAACCAGGGGGTCAAAACCATTTTCCACCCTTCTGTGTTTTACGAGCATCAGGAGGTGGACCAGGCCCAGAACCATTACAACTGCCCCATCGTGTGCGCCTATCCCGAAAACCTGAAAAACAACGTGGAGGATGTGACCGAGGGCCGGGTGCGCTACATCCGCCCCTTCATAGCCTTTACCAGCGAAAAAATTGCGGCGGACCGGCTGGTCCGCCTGTGCAAAGAGGAATGGGATATTCCGGCCCAGGCGGTGCGCAGCGCGGTTCACGCCGCCTGGCAGGAGCAGCGGCGGGCCAAGGAGGACGTGCGCGCCGAAGGGCAAAGGGCCCTCCAATGGATGGAGGAAAACCATCGGAAGGGCATCGTGCTGGCAGGCCGCCCCTATCATGTGGACCCGGAAATCCACCACGGCGTTCCGGAAATGATCGCGGGCTACGGCCTGGCCGTGCTCACCGAGGACAGCATCGCGGCGGGCTTTGCCCACATCCGTCCCGTGCGGGTCAACGACCAATGGGTGTACCATTCCCGGCTGTATACCGCCGCCCAGTTCGTGGCGCAGCGGGAGGACCTGGAGCTGGTGCAGCTCAATTCCTTCGGCTGCGGCCTGGACGCCGTGACCACCGATCAGGTGTGCGATATTCTGGAAGACAGCGGCAAGCTGTACACCGTGCTGAAAATCGACGAGGTGAACAATCTGGGGGCAGCCCGCATCCGGGTGCGTTCCCTGCTGTCCGCCATGAGGATGCGGGAGGAAAAGGACATGCGCCCCGCCGCGCCCCCTGCTGTCTATGAGCGCAAGGTGTTCACCAAGGAAATGTTTGGGGCGGGCTATACCATCCTGGCCCCCAAAATGAGCCCCATTCATTTTGATCTGCTGACCCCCGTGTTTGAGCGCCACGGCTTCCATCTGGTGATGCTGGAAAACGAGGGCCGCAGCGCCATCGACATGGGCCTGAAATTCGTGAATAACGACGCCTGCTACCCCAGCATCATCACCGTGGGGCAGATGATGGAGGCGGTGCTCAGCGGCAAGTACGACGTAAATAAGCTGGCCCTGATCATGACCCAGACCGGCGGCTGCTGCCGGGCCAGCAATTACGTGGGCTTTATCCGCCGGGCCCTGAAAAAAGCGGGCCTGTCCCAGATTCCCGTGATCAGCCTGAACTTTAACGGCATGGAAAAGAATCCCGGCTTCCAGGTGACGCTGCCCATGCTCATGGATGCGGGCAAGGCCCTGGTGCTGGGGGATTTGCTGATGAAGTGCCTGCTGAGGGTGCGGCCCTACGAAAAGGAAGAAGGCAGCGCCAACGCCCTGCGCCTCAAATGGCGGGACAGGATTCGGGCCGTGTTCTCCGGAAAAGAAAAGGGGAGCTCCCCCCAAATGTGCCGCTCCATCGTGGAGGATTTTGACAGCCTGCCCATCCATGAGGACATGAAAAAGCCCCGGGTGGGCATCGTGGGGGAGATTCTGGTGAAATACATGCCCATGGCCAATAACCGCCTGGCGGAACTTTTGGAGCAGGAAGGGGCCGAGGCCGTGGTGCCAGACCTGATGGATTTCGTGTATTATACCCTGTATAACCAGAAATACAAAACGGAATACCTGGGCACCCGCTGGACGGGCAAATATTCCAGCGGCATTGGGGTGTCTGTTCTCCGGTCCTTCTGCCAGCCCGCCGCCGCCGCCCTGGCCCGCTCCAAACGCTTTACACCGCCCATGCCCATTGAAAAAATCGGCGAACTGGCCAAGCCCTTCCTGTCCCTGGGCAATCAGTACGGTGAAGGCTGGTTCCTGTGCGGGGAAATGGCGGAGCTATTGGAGCACGGGGTACCCAACATCGTGTGCATTCAGCCCTTCGGGTGCCTGCCCAATCATGTGGTGGGCAAGGGCGTGATCAAGCAATTGCGCCGGGCTTATCCCCAGGCCAATATCGCCGCCGTGGACTACGACCCCGGGGCCAGCGAGGTGAACCAGCTGAACCGCATCAAGCTGATGCTGAGCCAGGCGGGAAATAGTTAGGAGTGAGGAGTTAGGAGTGGGGAGTTAATAGTTTAAAAAAGGAGAGTTTTTTATGGCGCTGACCATAGAGGATCTGATGGAATATCAGGTGAAATTGCAGGAAAAGTATGCGGGCATCTGGGAAGGGGACAATCCTGGCACCGCCAAGCATCATCTGCTGTACGCGGTGGAGGAAATCGGCGAGGTATCCGCCATTCTGAAAAAGCGGGGCGCCCAGGCCGTGGTGGAGGACGCTTCTCTGCGCGCCCACTTCTGCGAGGAAATGTCCGATGTGTTCATGTATCTGTTGGACGTGCTGCTGTGCTGCGGCGTAAAGCCGGAGGAATTCGAGGCGGCTTACCGGGAAAAGGCGGACAGAAACCTGAAACGGGATTTTCCCAAGGAGCACCGGGAATATTTGCAGGATGCGTAAGACTGCAAGATCATTATGAAATAACAGAAATACAATCACAAAAAGAGGGGGACATACAATGAAATACGCGATTTACGGAGCCGGGTCCTTGGGCACGGTGCTGGGGGCTTATCTGACCCGGGCGGGCGTGGACATCGAGCTGGTCAACCGGAATGAGGCCCACGTGGCCGCCCTGCAAAAAAACGGCGCTCACATCCTTGGCACCGTGGACATGACCGTGCCGGTGAAGGCCCTGCTGCCCGGGGAAATGGAAGGGCCCTATGACGTGATAATTCTTTTGACCAAGCAATTGGAGAACGAGAAAGTGGCGGCTTATCTCAAGCCTTATCTGGCCCCGGACGGCGTGGTGGTGACGCTGCAGAACGGCATTCCGGAGCCGGGGCTGCAAAAGGTGCTGGGAAAAGCGCATGTGATCGGCTGCACGGTGGAATGGGGCGCGGCCATGACTTCTCCGGGCTGCTCCACCCTGACCAGCGACCCGGACAGCCTGTCCTTCCACATGGGCAAAATGGAGGGCGTGCCGGAGGAAAAAATTCAGCAGGTCAAAGCGCTGCTGGAAAAGATGTGCCCTGTGCACGTGGAAGAAAACCTCATGGGGGCCCGGTGGAGCAAGCTGCTGATCAACGCCGCCTTCTCGGGCCTGGGCACGGTGATGGGCGGCGTGTTCGGCGACGTGTCCGAGGGAAAGGACGCCCAGCCCATTGCCCTTGCCTGCATGAAGGAGTGCATCGACGTGGGCCGGGCCGCCGGGGTGACGTTCGCGCCGGTGCAGGGCAAGGATATTACCAAGCTGTTTTATTATAAAACCCCGGTGAAAAAGGCGCTGGCCCGGCTGATCCTGCCCATCGCCATGAAAAAGCACCGGGAGATCGAGCCCTCCATGCTCCAGGATCTAAAGCGGGGCAAGCCCTGCGAGGTGGACGCCATCAACGGGGAGGTGTGCCGCTGGGGCCGGAAATGCGGCGTGCCCACCCCCATCAACGACCGCATCGTGGAGATCATCCGGCAGGAGCAGGCGGGAGAGCGCAGGATCGAAAGGCAGAATATTGCTTTGTTTCAGGACATCATCAAGTGACAGGAGGAAGGGGTATGCGGGAAATTCCTGTAGCGCGGATCACGGAAAAGGTAAAGCAGCTGTTCCTGACAGCGAATTATGAGATCGGCCCCGATGTGGAGGCAGCGGTGCGCGCCGCCTGCGAAACGGAAAAATCACCCACGGGAAAATCAGTGCTGTGCCAGCTTTGCGAAAACTACCGCATCGCCCGGGACGAGCGGGTGGCCATCTGCCAGGACACGGGCATGGCGGTGCTGTTTCTGGACATTGGCCAGGACGTTCACTTTACGGGAGGCGATTTTGAGCAGGCGGTGCAGGAGGGCGTGCGCCAGGCCTATGCCGAAGGATACCTGCGCAAGTCCATCGTCAGCGATCCCCTCTTTGACCGGAAGAACACCGGCGACAACACCCCCGCCATCCTTCATGTGCGCATCGTGCCGGGGGAAAGGGTGCGCATCCTGGCCACCGCCAAGGGCTTTGGCAGCGAAAACATGAGCGCGGTGAAAATGTGCGTGGCCGCCGACGGGGAAGAGGGCGTGCGCAATTTCATTATTGACGTGGCCCGGAAGGCGGGGCCCAATCCCTGCCCGCCCATGATTTTAGGCGTGGGCATCGGCGGCACCCTGGAGGAAGCCGCTTTGATGGCCAAGCGCATGACCGCCCGTCCCCTGGGCACCCATCATCCCGACCCCCGCTACGCTAAGCTGGAAAAGGACTGCCTGACTGCCATCAACCGCCTGGGCATCGGCCCCGCGGGCATTGGCGGCCCCACCCCCGCCCGGGCCGTGAACATTGACTGTATGCCCGCCCACATCGCCGGCCTGCCGGTGGCGGTGAACGTTTGCTGCCATGCC
>CAMOUF010000209.1 GCA_946626395.1 uncultured Clostridia bacterium | reverse complement strand
TGCCAGGGATACGCTTCCAAAAGGTCCTGGGCCTGGTCGGCGTAAAAGCCGTCCGGCTCCAGGCGCAGGCACAGGTCCAGCGCTTCTTCGGCCAGGTCCTCATTGCCCCGGTTGAAGGCGCACATGGCGATGGCATAGCACAGGCTGCCGGTGAGGCCGTGGCGCACGCTGGCCCGGATCAGGCACCGCTCAGCGGCGGTATAGCAGCCCATCCCTGCGTAGATTTGGGCCAGCTCCAGGGCCAGCCCGGTATCGCCGCTTTTTTCCAGGGCCTTGCGCATCATCCGGGCGGCGTTAGGCAGCTGGGCGGTGGTATAATGCTTCCTGGCCCGCAGGGCCCAATAGGCCGCCGGACGCTCAAAGGGAACCACGTTGGTGCGGCGTTGGATCATTGGCTCGCCCTTTCCATCAGTTCCATCAAATCCTGCTTGGTAAATTTGTGGGCCGTGCGGCAGAAGTGGCAGGTCAGCTCCGCGCCGCCGTCCTCGTCAATCAGCTGGGTCAGTTCCTTCCGGCCCAGGGCGATCAGCGCCTTTTCCATCTTTTCCCGGCTGCAGTCGCATTGATAGCAAACCGGTTCCCGGCTTAAAATCTCCATGTTCAGCCCGTCGAACCAGCCCTTGGCCAGCTCCTCCAGGGGCACGTCGGCCACCTCCCGGCTGATGGCGGTAAAGAACACGGAGCGGAATTCCAACTGCTCCAGCATCTCTTCGCTGCACCCCGGCATAGCCTGCACCAGCACGCCGCCGGCGCTGAGGCAGTACCGCTCATGCACCAGGCACCCCAGCGCCACCAGGGAAGGCTGCTGCTCGCTGACGGTAAAATACTGGGCAAAGTCCTCCCCCAGCTCGCCGGACACCAGCTGGCTCTGGCCGATGTAGGGCTCCTTGAGCCCCAAATCCTTAATGACAGTCAGGCGTCCGTTGTGCCCCACGATGCCGCCCACGTCCAGGTGGCCGTCCTTTTTGAGGGGCAAATCCGCCTCCGGGTGATGGGCGGAAATCTTGACCTTGCCCCCATGGGCCACGGCGGTGATTTTGCCGATGGGGCCGTCCCCCGCCACGGTCACGGTGACGGAGGCGTTCTCATCCTTCATCATCACGCCCAGCATGGCGGTGGCCGTCATGGTGCGGCTCATGGCCGCCAGGGCCGTGGAGGAGGGGCAGTGGATTTCCGCCGCCTTCCGGGCCATGGCGGTGGTGCGGCACATGAGCACCTTGGCCTGGCCGCCCATCAGGGTGATATGCAGCATTTCGTCGGGAAGGTTGAGCACATTATAGTTTTCGTTCATAAATCGCTCCTGCAGTTCAGCAATAAAAGCTGATTGATCCAAAGGTTTCTTTCCATTTTTTAATGATTTCAAAGCTCCGGGCTTCAATGATCTGCATGATGATGCGAAGCTGTTTTTCGGGAATCAAAGAGGAATTGCTCTGCAGCAAACATTTTCCGGAGCGGGACAGCCATATTTTGTGGCGTTTGGAGATGGTTTTCCTGCCGATACATGCACATGAATCGGTTCCAGCGGATTGCTTTCATTGGTCCAAAAATAAACCAGATAGCCGCCAACTTTAAAGATTTGCGGCATGATCGAATCCTCCGTCCCTGGCCAATTCAATGATAATGTGGGCAACGCTTTGGATGAGTTCCTGATACTCCTGAATTTCCTCTGAAGTAAAGCCTTGAATGTTTTCCCATCGGTAATCCGGCAGCCAGCATGCGGCGGAATGAAAGCCTCCCCAAACGGGCTTCTCCACGACGACCTTCACCATTTCCCGACCATCGATGTTTTTGCTTTCCGAATGGACGATTTCCGTTTCGTCATTCAGAGTCATAAACGGATACAGCATGCGATCCCCTCCCAATACGGCGTTTTTTACGTTCACCTATTGAATATCAATCCAAATTCCCGTATCATGAATAGATGCATCTTGCACATTTTTATAGAAACTTTGCGCTTCCTTATTATTTGCCATCAATGCAATCAGGACTCCAGCGCCTTGCGCTTTGCACTCAGCCCGCAATGCATTCAGCAGCGCCTGCGCTACTTTATGGTGCCTTTCGTTTTTGAGGACGCATATCCAATCGAGATAAGCGCTAAAACAGGAAGCGTCGCTTCGGCTGCTGATCAGAGAAGCGTCAATCCTTCCAATCACTTTATTGTCCCGCAAGGCAATAAAGGATAACGCCGTGTTAAATCTTGGATCATCAAAGCTTTGTTTCAGTTGTTTTGCATACGTTTCATCCGGTTCCCAGAAATAAGTGTCAGGTTCCTGCCTCCTTAATTCATGTTCAAACGCAATGACTTTTTCGGTGTCATCCTTCTCAAGCTTTTTTATTTCAAGCATGCAATTTCCCCGTTTAGTTTCTTAAACTGTGCAGCGGCGCGGGAATCCTGCCGCCCCGGGCGATAAAATCCTCGGAGGAAAAGGGATGCACGGGAATGACCGGGGCCCGGCCCAGCAGCCCGCCAAACTCCACATAGTCCCCCACCTGTTTGCCCGGCGCGGGGATCACGCGGACGGCGGTGGTTTTGTTGTTGATCATGCCGATGGCCGCTTCATCCGCGATAATGGCGGAGATGGTGGCGGCGGAGGTATCGCCGGGAATGGCGATCATGTCCAGGCCCACGGAGCAAACGCAGGTCATGGCCTCCAGCTTATCCAGGGTCAGCGCC